>CALAZQ010000088.1 GCA_937926325.1 uncultured Planctomycetaceae bacterium
GCGGCCACCCCAACGGCCAGGATGTCGGTGGCCACCACGGCCCTGCCGGTGCGGGCCCGCGCCTGCGTCAGCTGCATTCTGGCGGCCTGCTCAAGCACACTGCCGGAGCTGAGGAAGGCGTGAGCCTTATAGAGTGAGTGGGCAACGATGTGGAGCAGGGCCGCGGAGAAGCCGCCGAGGCCGCACTGCAGCATCATGAAGCCCATCTGGGCAATGGTGGAGAAGGCGAGGGACCGCTTCACGCTGGTCTGGGAGAGCATCACGATGCCGCCGAGCAGGGCCGTGATGGCCCCGATGATCGCCAGCAGGCTGAGCGCGAGGGGCGAAAGCACCACCAGCGGACTGAGCCGGATGACGAGAAACCCACCAGCATTGATGATGCCGGCATGCATGAGGGCCGAGACTGGCGTGGGAGCTTCCATCGTGTCGGGCAGCCAGCTGTGGAAGGGAAACTGGGCGGACTTGGTCATGGCTGCCAGCACAAACAGGGCACCGATTGCCGAGACCACGAATGACTTGGCTGCCGACTGCTCCTGGAGGGCGACCGCCTTGGCAAAGACCTCGGTGTAATCGAAGCTGCCAAAGGTGGCGTAGGTTGCCGCGAGCGCAGCCAGCAGAAAAATGTCGCCCAGGCGGCTGATCAGAAATTTCTTGCGGGCCGCCCAGAGGGCCCAGGGCCGGTGGCGGTGATGGGTGAGCAACTGGTGCAGGCTGTAGCTGCTGAGGATCCAGGCAGCCGTGAACTGCAAAAGATTGCGGGAGATGACCAGCAGCAGCACCGACCCAAGCGTGAACAGCATCCGACAGAGGAAGCGGCCTTGCTGGGGGTCGCCGTCGAGGTACCGGACTGAATAGCGACAGATGACCGCGCCGATGAAACTGATCAGCAGCAGCATGATGGCAGCAAGGCTGTCAAAGTAGACACCGATGTTGAGGGCAGGCAGCCCCGGCATCACCGCCAGGGTAAGATCGACGGGGTGCCCGAGGGCAAGGCCGCCACCGGCGAGCACAGCCAGCGCTGCGGCTGCTGCGGTCGTAACCTGCGCCAGCCGCCGCATCTGGACGAGATGCTCGTTGGCCCAAGCCCTGGGAACGAGCCCCGCAGCGAGCAGCATCAGCGAGGGGGTGGCAATCGTCCAGGCAAAAAAACTGCCCATCTATGAAGTCCTGTTTTTACGAGCAAGACGGCTACAGGTTCCGCTCACGATATACCGAGCCGGCCACAATTGCGATTCGGAGATCGTTCCCGCCGGGTTGGTGTGCAGCCGGTGACGCCGTCGAGCGGGTTGATTGACAGCCCGTCGGCCGCCGGCCATAACCGCCCGCGGGTGCCGGGGTGCAAGCGGTTCATGGAGACAAAGACGATGATGCCGAGCTTTTTGAGGGGGATTGCGGGCTGGTCGCGGGTCGTCTGCCTGGCTGTGACGGCTGGCATGCTGCCAGCTATCGCGGTTTCCGTACTGGCGGAACCGGTCGACAACCGCTGGGAGCCGGCAATCAGGGCGTTCGAGCGAGACGATCGCGAGACGGCCTATCCTGACAATGCAATTCTGTTCGTCGGCAGCTCCAGCATCCGGCTCTGGGACACCCTCGCTGCCGACATGGCACCGCACGCGGTGATTCAGCGGGGCTTTGGCGGGGCCCGGACAGCCGATGTCGTCCGCTATGCCGA
>CALAZQ010000089.1 GCA_937926325.1 uncultured Planctomycetaceae bacterium
TTCGTCATCAAACACAAACGCAGCAGCGAGCCCATTGGCATAGCCACAGGCGAGGAACACCGTGCCGGCAGCTACCAGCAGCGCGACCGCCCGAACCGTAACGAGATCCTTACGCTGGCTCATGGACGCCACCTCTTCAGATGGCTAGAGTCACGGTTTTCAGCAGGAAGGCTCATGAAACTCAGCATCATTATCCCGGTCTACAACGAACGCGAGCTTGCCCCGCAGCTGCTTGAGCGGGTGGAACAGGCGGTGCTCCCCGAAGGCGTCACGCGTGAAGTTGTCCTGATTGATGACTGCTCAACGGATGGCACCCGGGATTGGCTCAAGGAATTGAACGACACGCGACCCGACCTCATCGTCCGGCTGCATGAACGCAATCAGGGCAAGGGAGCCGCCCTGCGGACCGGCTTTGCCGCCGCCACTGGCGACGCCATCATCGT
Source organism: uncultured Planctomycetaceae bacterium (assembly GCA_937926325.1). GTDB lineage: Bacteria > Planctomycetota > Planctomycetia > Pirellulales > UBA1268 > UBA1268. The sequence goes on from CALAZQ010000089.1 coordinate 444, forward strand.
GCAGGATGCCGACCTCGAATACGACCCCCGCGAATATGCGGCCCTGCTTGAACCGCTGCTCGACGGCCGGGCCGATGTCGTGTTCGGCACCCGGTTCCTCGGCCACACCCACCGGGTGCTCTACTACTGGCACTCCGTCGGCAACTGGCTGTTGACGATCCTGTCGAACATGCTGTCGAACATCAACCTGACCGACATGGAGTGTTGCTACAAACTGTTCAAAGCCGATGTTCTGCGGCAGGTCAGGCTGCAAGAGGACCGCTTCGGCTTCGAACCCGAGGTGACAGCCAAGGTGGCCCGGCTGGGGGTGCGAATTTACGAGGTGCCGGTCAGCTACTCCGGCCGCACCTATGCCGAGGGCAAGAAGATCAACTGGCGGGACGGTGTTTCGGCCCTCCGCTGCATCCTTCGCTACAACCTCTGGCCGTAGCCGTGGCCACCGTCGCTGAAAAAATCGACCGCTTCGGCCCCCGAATCGCCGACTGTTGCCTGCTGCTGGTGGGGCTTGTAGCCACGGTGCTGTTCAGCGGCCGCTTCTGCCTCACCGTCAGCCAGCAGCTCACCGCGCGGTATGACATCATGTATGAGTCACCCCAGGCGGCCTCGATCGACCTGGCACGGGCGGGGACCAACCTCTACAGCCCGGCTGTCTACAACGGGCCTCCATTCATTCTGACGATGTACACCCCGGGCTATCCCCTGGTCGCGGGCCTGCTTCCCGCCGAGGTTGAAAACCCCTTTCTGGCCGGCCGCCTTGTCTCGCTGGCTGCCGCCCTCGCCGTCGCTGCCGCCATCGCCCTGGTGGCTTGCACTGCCGGCGACAGGCCGGCTGCCGTGGTGCTGCCGGCCCTGTTTTTCGCGTTGCCGGTTGTCACCACCCATGCTGTCATGGTGCGGCAAGATCTGCTGGCGGTCGCCTGCGCGGCTGTGGCGATCGCAGTGCTCACCGGGTGCGGACAAGCCCGGCGGGACTCGGCGGTGACCGCCGATGGTGACGATGCCACAGCGACAAATACTTCCGGCTACCAACCGCACCTGGCGGCCTTGACCACGGGTGTGCTGGTGGTCGCTGCCGTGCTGGTGAAGCAATCAGCAGTCGCAGCCGGCTTGGCCGGCCTCTGGTTTCTCGGGCGATGGCACCGCCGGCTGCTGCCTACCTTCCTGGTTGGGGTGTCGTTGCCTGCCTTGGCGTTTCTGGCGTGGGTTGTCGGCGTCGCGGGTAATGGCTTCTGGTTTTCGACCGTCACCGCCGTCAGGCAAGAGATCACCGTCGGCTGGCTGGCACACATCCTGCTGGCGTTCTGTGCCGAGCCAGTCGTCAGCCTCGGGCTGCTGGTTGTCGCCTTGAGCTGTGGTGCCAGAACGGCCATCCGCCGGGGCTGGCTGCCTGACGACTGCAGCCCGGCACTACCGCCCCGGCCGACGACGCCGGGCTTTGCGTTCCTCTGCACCGCCACGGCAGTCTTGCTACTGACCGCGGGCAAGGAGGGCGCAAGCATCAATTACGCCATTGAGCCCTGGACGGCCGCCATGCTGTGGCTGGCAGAATCGCGGCGGTACCTGCTGCCGACCTGGTGGCTGAAACTAGCCGCTGCAACCTGCCTGACCGCCGCTCTCTTCGGCCAGCTGGCCGGAGCAGGCTGGAACCGCTACTCGCTCGGCTCTACTGCCGAGCACCAGCTGAAATTGAACAGCTATCGCACTGAAATCCTCACCCGCTACGCCCGGCACGGCGTGCGGGTTGACCGGGTGATCAATCTCGTGATGCCGCAGTTTGCCACCGCGGTTCGGATCCCTCAGCAGCTCAACGATCCCTTCCTATATCGTTTCCTTTGGAGCGGGGGTCGCCTCAGCCAGCAGGCGATCGGGCGATGCCTTACCGAGGGCTACTACGACGTGGTGGTCATGGCAGATTCATACGGCCGCGGTGAGCCCGACAGCCGCACCCGGCTGAGGCAGCTCGTCGACGCCCGTTATCAGCCGTTTTTCCAAGACTCCTTCGGCTTGGTGCATCTTCGCCCGCGGCCGCCGGCCGCTCCGGAGCAAGCAGATCGCCGGGAATAACAGCTCCCATTCGTACCTTGCAAGGCTTCACCAACACCGCATTCGATGCCAGTCGCTTCTGCCAACCGCCCTGTTGTCCTCGCCGCAGTCATTATGGCCGCGGTGTTTGTCTGCTATTGCCGGGTGCTCTGGGCTGGCTGGATCTGGGATGACGACTTTTACGTCTGGAACAATCCCACACTCCGCTCGCTGGCCGGGCTCCGCGACATCTGGCTGGTGCCAAAGGCGACGCCGCAGTACTACCCGCTGGTCCACACCACCTACTGGCTGGAGTACCGGCTTTGGGGCGACGCCCCGGCGGGGTATCACCTGGTCAATCTATTGCTGCATGCCGGCAGCTGCCTGCTGCTCTGGCGGCTGCTTGCGGCCCTTGCCGTACCCGGCGGCTGGCTGGCTGGGCTGCTGGCTGCGATTCATCCGGTCGAGGTTGAGTCGGTCGCCTGGGTGACCGAGCGGAAGAACACGCTCTCGATGCTGCTGGCCCTTGCCGCCTTGAACGCCTGGCAGCAATTCCGCTTTTCCACCGACGCCAGCCGGCACCGCTGGCGGTGGTATGGGGTGTCGATCGCCTGCTTTCTCGCCGCCCTGCTCGCCAAAACGGTCACGATCACCCTTGTCGGGGTCCTGCCACTGCTCACCTGGTGGAAAACCGGTCGTCTGACCCGTCGTGATCTGGCCCTCACCGCACCGTTTCTACT
>CALAZQ010000090.1 GCA_937926325.1 uncultured Planctomycetaceae bacterium
GAAGAGCAGCTGGCCGCCACCCGCCGGGCCCTATTGGAAGACAAGGGGCTCTCCAGTGACGAACGCAACCGCATGGCGGGCCGAGCGGCTCAGCTGCGACGGGAGATCGAGAGCCTCGACACGCAGCTGCGACTCTACGAGGCCAAGAAGAAAGACCTCGAGGTTCGCAGCCCCATCGACGGCATGATCGTCACCTGGCAGGTTCGCGACCGGCTGCTGTTCCGGCCGGTCGAGCGGGGCCAGGTGCTGATGAGCGTGGCCGACAAGACCGGCGAGTGGGAACTGGAAATCCACATGCCCGACGACCGGCTGGGCCACATCAACCGGGCACTTGTCGAGGCCCAGGCGGAGGGCCGCCAGCTGGAGGTTGACTACATCGTGGCGACCGACCCCGGCACCCGGCACTACGGCGTCGTGGAAGAAATCCACGAACAAGCCGAGGTCCGCGGCGAGCAGGGCAACACCGTGCTGGTGCAGATCACCATCGACCCGACCAATCATGAAAAAGAAGAACTGGGGGCGGGGGCGACGGTGACGGCCCGGGTCAACTGCGGCCCGCATGCCATGGGCTATGTCTGGCTGATGGATGTGATGGCCTTCTTCCAGACCCAGGTCTTTTTCCGGCTGTGGTAGACGAACGCGAGAACATCGGGATGCGTGTTATGGGAATAAACCGAAAGCGGTTGAGCGGGGTCTGGCTGGCGGCGGCCCTGCTGGTGGCTGGTGGCCGTCCCCTGCCGGCGGCCGAGGAGTCGGCCGCAGCTGAGCCGGTCCTCTCCCGCTGCCTGATCTCACTGGTCGAAGAGGCCCGGGTGCCGGCCCGCGAGGCGGGGGTGCTGGTGGAACTCTCGATCAAGGAAGGCGACACGCTTGCCCGAGGTGACACGATCGCCCGGATCGATGATTCCCAGCCCCGGTTTGAGCGGCGGAAGGCCCAGGCTGAGCACGACCAGGCCAGGGCCAAGTCGGAAAGCGATGTTGATGTCCGTTATTCCATTGCGGCTGAGCAGGTGGCCGAGGCCGAACTGGAGAAGGCGGTCGCCTCCAATCGCAAAGTTCCTGGTAGCGTGACCGAGGTGGAGCTGGCGCGACTGCAACTGAACCAGAAGAAGAGTGAACTGCAGATCGAGCAGGCCCAGCTCGAGCGGCGGCTGTCGGCCCTCGATGCCCATTCCAAGGAGGTTGAGGTCGAGGCGGCCGACAACCGGATTGAGCGGCGGCGAATCGCCTCACCGATCGACGGCATGGTCGTGCAGGTCTATCCGCATCTGGGCGAGTGGATGCAGCCGGGCGATCCGCTGGCCCGGGTGGTCCGCACCGATAAGCTACGGGTCGAGGGCTATGTCGATTCGGCCCGGTTTGAGCCCGAGCAGGTCCACGACCGGCCGGTGACCGTCACAGTGGGCTTCGCCGGCGAGCGGGAGGAGGCCTTCAAGGGCCGGATTGTCTTTGTCAGCCCGCTGGTTGAGCCGGGGGGCGACTATCGCGTTTGGGCCGAGGTGGAAAACCGCCAGCCGCCCGGGTCGAACCAGTGGCTGCTGCGGGCCGGCCAGCAGGCCACCATGACGATCCACTCCCAGCAGGCCCCACTGCCGCCGGTCCACCGGGCCGTGACGACAGCCGACGCCCAGTGAGGTGAGCCGATGGCCATTGCCGACGCCTTTCGCTCAAGCACATCGCGGCCGGTCGGCCTGCGGTGCCGGGGTGACCTGGTCACCAATCGGCAGGTGCATCAGGGGCAGGCCTGGTATGTGGTCAAGGATCCGATCGGGCTGAATTATTATCGGTTTCGGCCGGAGGAGTATGCGCTGCTGGAGATGCTCGACGGTGACGCCAGCCTGGAAGATCTCAAGGATGACTTTGAGCTGCAGTTTCCGCCGCGGCGGATCACGGTCGATGAGATCTCGCGGTTTGTTTCGACCCTGCACCGCAGCGGGCTGGTGATCGGCGACCGGCCGGGGCAGGGGCCGCAGCTGAATGAGCGTCGCAAGCAGAAGGTCTGGATGGAGTGGAAGACCTGGATGCGGAGCATCATGTGCCTCCGCTTCCGGGGCATCGACCCCGACTGGATCCTCAACAAGATCACCCCCTGGATCGGCTGGATTTTCTCACCGCCGGCCCTGATCACGTTTTTGATTTACATCCTCAGTGCCCTGATGCTGGTGCTGGCGAACTTTGAGACTTTTCGGTCAAAGCTGCCGGAGTTTCAGCAGTTTTTCGCGGCGGGCAACTGGTTCTATCTGGCGGCGGCCCTCGGCATCACCAAGGTGATCCACGAGTTTGGCCACGGGATGTCCTGCAAGTATTACGGCGGTGAGTGCCACGAGATGGGCTTCATGCTGCTGGTCTTCACGCCCTGCCTCTACTGCGATGTCTCCGACAGCTGGATGCTGCCGAGCAAGTGGAAGCGGATGATGATCGGTGCCGGTGGCATGTACATCGAGCTGATCATGGCGGCGACAGCGACCTATCTCTGGTGGAACTCGCACGAGGGCATCTTCAACCAGATGTGCCTTAACGTGATGTTCGTCTCCAGCGTTTCGACGCTGCTGTTCAATGCCAACCCGCTGATGCGGTTCGACGGCTATTACATTCTGTCGGACCTGCTCGAGATTCCGAACCTGCGAACGAAGGCGACCACCAGCCTCGGCCGCATTGCCAAGAAGTGGTGCCTGGGCATGAAGCTGCAGGACGACCCGTTCCTGCCGAAGCGGCACCAGGCCCTCTTCGCCCTCTATGCCGTCGCCTCGACGCTCTACATGTGGATTCTGATGACGTCGATCTTCCTCTTCGTCTGGAATGCGATGAAGCCCTACCGGATGGAGGCACTGGGCCGCGGCCTGGCCCTGTTCGGCATCTACGGGCTGATCTACCGGCCGATCAGCGGGATTTACAAATTTCTGAAGGTGCCGGGCAGGAGGGACGAAGTGAAAAGCCTCAATATGTCGATCACGGC
>CALAZQ010000091.1 GCA_937926325.1 uncultured Planctomycetaceae bacterium
GTGAGCGGCCAGCCAGTCATTGATCGGCTGCACGCCTGCCAACCCGACGGCCGTCCGGCAGGCCTGGACCGCAAGAGCCGGTTCGGTGGTTGCTGCCGCCGCCAGCGCGACCAGGTCGCCCGCCCGGTCGGCCAGCGCGAACCGGCTGACGATTTCAACAAACGCCGCAGTGCCCGGCACCAGGCCGGCGGCCTCCGCCGCCCGGCGACGGATTGACTCATCCGTGCGGTCGGCCTCGCCCACCCGCAGCACCAACTCAGGCAGCACCACCGGCAGCCGCTCAGCCGAGCCGGTGTAGTTTGGCAGCAGCTTGGCGACCGCTGCCTCCATTGCCGCCGCCGGCTGAAAGTCGAGGCTTCGCAGCAGGCCGAGTGACTCGCCGGTGCTGATGGCCGGGTCAGCCAGCAGGTCGCAGAGCAGGCCGGCCGTGGCTTCGGCCCGGCTCCGCCAGACGATCTCGCGGCCGGCTGGGGACCGCCACCCTTCTCCGGCCGCGGCCTGCCAGGCAGCCAGTCGGCTGTTCCAGACCCCGTCGGCTCCGATGCCGAGTGCCTCGGTCTCAAACCGATCGCCGGCAGTGTGCTGGACGGCCAGCCGGGCCCAGAGCTGGTCGGCTTGAGGGTCATCGAGTTTGTGCAGGGCAACAGCTGCAGCCCGGCGGACGGCAGCTGACGTGTCGTCGCAGAGACGCTCCACCAGATCGAGCGTGTCACCCTGCACCAGCCGGCACATCCTGACTGCCATCACCCGCAGCCGGTCGTCCTGAGCTTCGGCCAGCAGGTCGATGACGGCCTCAGCCTGCCCTGGCAGCATGCCCCATGCCCAGGCGAGCCGGGCCTTCATGCGGGGCTCTTCCGCCGCGGTGTAGGCGGCTGCCAGCAGCGGCTGGGCGGCCTCGGGATCGGCCTGGAGCCGTTCAAGGGCTGTCGCCCGGGTGCTGAGATTGGGGCTGGCAAGCGCTGCTACCGCACCGGCGACTGTTTTCAGATCGACCGGTGGCACCGACCAGCGGCTGCCAGCTGGAGCAAGCCGATAGATCCGCCCCTTCTCGGTGTCGGCCATGCCGTGGCCGCCCACGCCGGGGTCGTACCAGTCGGCTACCAGCAGCGACCCGTCCGGGGCGACGCAGACGTCGCTGGGCCGAAACCAGCGGTCAGCCGAGCCGTCGATGACTGCCTCAGCGACAGCCGTAAAGCCCGCGCCGGCCGGCTGGGTCAGGTAGGCCCGGACGATGTTGGGCCCCGCGTCACAGTGGATCAGCTGACCGCGGTAGCGCTCCGGCAGCAGGCTGCCCTCGTAGACGCAGATGCCGGTCGGTGAGCCGGCACCGGTCAGCAACAGGTTGGGCACCACGCCGGGGTCATTTTGGTGCCAGTGCTGCAGCGGCACCTCGGCTTCAAGGTTCGTCCGCGGAATCCGCCAGCCGGCACCAGTCAGTTCATCGACGTAGCCATAGTTGCCGTACTCCAGCACCCAGTTGATGCGGACGCCACGGTTGCCGTCGTCGTCGTTGTCGCTCTGCCAGAGGCTGCCGAAGGAGTCGACCGCCACTTCATAGTTGTTGCGGAAGTTATGGCCGAGCACTTCAAAGTCGCTGCCATCGGGCTTACAGCGGAAGACCATGCCCTGGCGAAAGGGCTTGCCTTGGTCGTTGACCGGCTGGCCGAAGCGATCGTGCAGCAGGTTGCCGTCACGGTCATGGACCGCCCCGCCGGTGTTGCCAAAGTTGAAATAGAGCCGTCCATCGGGGCCGACGGAAAAGGCGTGGACTGAATGGTCGTGCTGCGGCCGGCCAGTCTTGGTGAAGAGCACCTCCTTGCGATCAGCCACCAGGTCGCCGTCGTCGTCATGCAGCACAAAGACCTCGGGGGCGCAGGAGATGATCGCCCGCCGGCCGGGGCCATCCCCAATCACGCAGATGCCGAGCGCCGAGTCGACGTCCCGGCCTTGATAAAACACGGTCTGCTTGTCGGCTGCTCCATCGCCGTCGGTGTCTTCCAGCACCAGAATCCGGTCGCCCTCCTCACGGGTGTTTTTCTTGCCGCGATAGTTCACCACCTCGCAGACCCAGACTCGGCCGGCCGCATCGATGTCGATGTTCGACGGGCTCGACAGCAGCGGTTCGGCGGCGAAGAGGCTGGCCTTGAGGCCCGAGGCGACCTCGAGTGTTTCGACTGCCGCCCCAGGTGCGACGGGCCCGGCGGCATGACTGCTTGAACTGGGAGCAGCGGCAAGGACTGCTGCGAGACTGGCAACAACGATCGCGGGGGAAAGCAGTTGTCGTGACATGAAATGAACTCCGCAGAGATGCTGGGGAAAGGCAGGCGAGCGGTGAGAGGACCGGTCGCACCGGTTGGTCAGCCTGATGCCGGCTGCATGGTGAAAAGCATTCCCGTGATGCCGCGAGCCACCTCGCGTTACCGCAGAATTGTGCCTACCATCGAAGTAAGCAGCAAGCCTATTGGCCGCGCAGATGCCGCCGTCACCCACCCCTGGCGGCCTCAGGCTGAATGGTCGCCCTCGCTGTAATGCACGAGAGAAAAAGACATGGCAAGCATTTGTGTACATTCCAGGCGTTCCCGGCTCATGCCGTTTGCTGTCGCAGCTGCGGTCCTCGCTGGGCTGATCTCGCCCGCAGCGGCGGCTGACGGTTTGGCTGCGGCGGCGACTGCCGTCAGCGGCTTCACGCTGCCTGAGGGCATGACCATGACCGCCGTTGCCGCCGACCCGCTGGTGGCCAACCCGGTCGCCTTTTGCCTCGATGAGCAGGGGCGGGTCTATGTCTGTGAGACCTTTCGCCAGAGCAAGGGTGTCGAGGACAACCGCGGCCACGGCGACTGGCTGGCGACCGATCTCTCGCTGCAGACCGTGGCCGAACGGGTGGCGATGTTTCGGAAGTTTCTTGGCGACAAAGCCGAAGCCTACACCGTTCACGAAGACCGCATCCGGCTGCTCACCGACACCGATGGCGATGGCCTGCTCGACCAGGCGACCGACTTTGCCGACGGCTTCCGCGGGATTGAAGAGGGTACCGGTGCCGGCGTGCTCGCTGTTGACGGCGACGTCTACTACACCTGCATCCCAAGGCTCTGGCGACTGCGGGATGACGACGGTGATGGCAAGGCGGAGCACCGCGAGGCCCTGCACGACGGCTACGGTGTGCGGGTCGCCTTTCGGGGCCACGACATGCACGGGCTGGCCCTCGGCCCCGATGGCCGCATCTATTTCAGCATCGGTGATCGCGGCTACAACGTGCTGACGCCCGAGGGCAGCCGGCTGGTCCGGCCTGAGACTGGCGCGGTCTTTCGGTGCGAACGCGACGGCAGCGGCCTGGAGGAGTTTGCCTATGGCCTGCGGAACCCGCAGGAGCTTGCCTTCGACGACTTTGGCAATCTGTTCACCGGCGACAACAA
>CALAZQ010000092.1 GCA_937926325.1 uncultured Planctomycetaceae bacterium
GCCCTGGCCGGCACGATCGACATCAATCTCGAGACCGATCCACTCGGCACCGGCAGTGACGGCCAGCCGGTCTACCTCCGCGACATCTGGCCGACGCCCGAGGAGGTGCGGCAGACGGTGGCCGAGGCGGTGGTGCCAGAGCAGTTCCAGAGCCGCTACGGCAACGTCTGGCAGTCGAATGAACGCTGGAACGCCGTGCCGACGACAGCGGGCGACCTCTACGAATGGCAGGACGAAAGCACCTACATCCAAGAGCCGCCGTTCCTGGCGGAATTGACCCGCGAGGCGACCCCACCCGCCAGCGTCAGCGGGGCCCGAGTGCTGCTCGCCCTCGGCGACAGTGTGACGACCGACCACATTTCACCAGCCGGCAGCATTGCCAAGGACAGCCCGGCCGGCCGCTATCTGGTTGAGCATGGCGTGCCGCCAGAGGAGTTCAACAGCTATGGCGCCCGCCGGGGCAACGACCGGGTGATGACCCGGGGCACCTTTGCCAACATCCGCATCCGCAACCTGCTGGCCCCCGGCACCGAAGGGGGCGTGACCCGGCTGCTGCCGGAGGGTGAACAGCTGGCGGTTTATGACGCCGCAGTGAAGTATCGCGAGCGGGGCGTACCGCTGGTGGTGCTGGCCGGGGCTGAATATGGCACGGGCAGTTCCCGCGACTGGGCGGCCAAGGGCACGATGCTGCTCGGCGTGCGGGCGGTGCTGGCAACCAGCTTTGAGCGGATTCACCGGTCGAACCTGGTCGGCATGGGCGTGCTGCCGCTGGTGCTACCGAAGTCGTGGCAGGAACTCAGCCTGACGGGCGAAGAGACCTTCGACATCCCCTTCGACAGCCTCACGCCGCGGGGCACGGTCGAGGTGACCGCCACGAAGCCCGACGGTACCACGCAGACAATTCCCTGCACGGTGCGGATCGATACGCCGGTGGAACTCGACCAGTTCCGCGCCGGCGGCATTCTGCCGTTCGTGTTGCGGAAACTGCTGGCGTAGCGATGGCCGTTACGGTGGTGTCCCGTCGGCTGTTCCCAACGGGCGGGTTGTGAGCAATTGAACGTCCTGTCCTAGCCGCTACGTCCGTTGCTGGAAGTTTCACCGCAGTTATGCTTGCGGGCATGTTCACTCGAAGCTCTCTCGCTATTTTGCTCGTGCTCGGTTTTTTGAGCGACGTGTCGGTCTGTTTGAGAGCCGACGAACCCAGCCGGCAGCCGCCTACGGGCTGAGCCCTGAGCAGCTGGAGGCCCGGGCTGCCGACCTGTGCCCGATCGAGCGGATCGATGTGGCGGCGCGGGCC
>CALAZQ010000093.1 GCA_937926325.1 uncultured Planctomycetaceae bacterium
CGGAGCAGCCGCCTGACAACCGTGACGGCCACTGCGACCGCTGTGGCAGCTGTCAGTGCATCCGGAGGGTGCCAGTGCCCAAGCCGGTGATGCAGAAGAAAACCAAGATCTGCTGGGATGCCGAGACCGAGGACGTCATCCTGCCCGGGCCCAGCTGCCTCTGTGGCCAGCGGCACGGCCGCGACGAATGTGGCTGTTTCTGGTACCAGCTCTGGAAGCCGACCTGGGCCAACGTCATCACCAGGACCATTCCCGTCAAACGCGAGGTTACCCGCGAGGTGCCGGGCGTTGAATGGACGGTCGAAGAGCGGTGCTGCCACTGCCGCTAACCTTTCGCAGTCGGAAGCATCTGCTGCTTGTGAAAACGGTCAATCGAGCGTAAACCTGTAGCTGGCACGACGACGGATTACTGGTGGCCCCTCGCCGGAATGGTGGTCGCCGTCCGGTCGCCGGCCCGCACCACGGATTGACGCCATGACCATGCTTTGCTGGCGGCCCGCCGGGCTGCCGCAGGGAATTGCCGCTGTCATCGTTCTCCTCACCGCAGCGACGGTGATTTCTGCCGCCCCTCCCCCGGCGGTCGTCGGCCAGCTGCCGGTCGTGCTCGGCCACAAGATGGACCAGCGGGCGGATGACCTGTCAGCCGACGGGCCGGTGGCCCGCAACCTGCCGATCGGGCAGCGGATCTATCGCACCGTGGTGGAACTGGAAACCGCTGCCGCCGGCACCGTCGGCGAGAAGGTCGACATCGCCCATGTCACCCTCGGCGATGAGGGCCCGGTGGCCAAGACAATTCTGCGGGGCATTCTGGTGGTCTCAAACAAGCCGACCACCGGTGCGGCCAGCGACGTCCTCCCGGCGGTGCCGGCTGAGCCACGAGCCGACGACACCACAACCGCTGAACCGGCCGACCATCCCGATTTCTATGAGACCCGTCTGGTCGGGCTGGCAGTCACCGGCGGCCAGCTTGAATGGCTGCGGATGGCCGAAGCCCAGGGAGTGCTGCGAATTCGGCCGACCGAGGTTCATGAGGCCGGCTCGCTGGCCGAAGAACTGCTGCACAACTTTGTCACTAACCTGTTCCAGCCGCTGCTGCTGTTCTTCTTCATGGGCTTTCTGGTACCGATCCTGAAGGTGCCCTTTGAGTTCCCCAAGGCCCTCTACCAGAGCCTGGTGATCTACCTGCTGATCGCCATCGGCTGGCACGGCGGTGAGCTGATGGCCCATCTGTCACCTCGCGAGATCGCCGTGGCCGGGGGGCTGGCGGGGGTCGGGTTTGTGACCAACGCCTTCATCGGCTACCTCGCCACCGTCATCCTCAGGCGGACCACCCGGATGCGGCAGATCGATGCGGTCACCGTGGGGGCTTATTACGGTTCGGACTCGGCCGGCACGTTTGTGACCTGCCTGGGCATCCTGTCGATGCTCAGCATCCTGCACGACAGCTACATGCCGGTGATGCTGGCGGTGATGGAGATTCCCGGCTGCCTGATCGGGCTGTTTCTGATCTCGCGGCTGCGGCGGAAGGGCATGGACCCCGCGGGCAACATGCCGGGCGAGGCTGGCTACACCGCCCCGGCCAAGCAGGCAGCGGGCAGTGAATCGATTCTCAGCCCCAAGATTCTCCACGAGGTCTTCCTCAACCCCGGCCTGTTCATGCTCTTCGGCGGTATCGTGGTCGGCTTTATCAGTGGGGTGCAGGCCCTGAAAGATCCCTCGATTGTCGAGGGGCCGAACCATCTGTTTCTGTTCATCTTCAAGGGGGCCCTCTGCCTGTTCCTGCTGGAGATGGGCATGACCGCCAGCCAACGGCTGCAGGATCTCAAGACGGCCGGGATCGGCTTCATCATCTTCGGGCTGCTGGGGCCGGTGCTGTTTGCCACCCTCGGCATGCTGATCCTGCACGGCTACAGCCTCGCCCTCGGCCATGCCTTTGAGCTGGGCACCTATGCCCTGTTCGCGGTGCTCTGCGGGGCGGCTTCGTACATCGCCGTACCAGCCGTGCAGCGGATTGCGATCCCCGAGGCCAGCCCGACCCTGCCGCTGGCGGCCTCGCTGGGCCTGACCTTCACCTGGAACGTGACGATCGGCATTCCGATCTACATCGAGATTGCCCGGCAGATCGTCACGGCCGTTCCGGTAACGGGTTGATTGCCGGTGCTGGCGGACGAATGATAATCATGGGGCGTGGGCGGCAGCGGCCGCCGGACACAGAGGCGGAGAACAACCGATGGTGCAACTGCAACCGGCCCGACGGGTCGTGATCGTGGTCGATGCGGTGCTGCGAGAGCGGGTGATCGAGGATGTTTCTGCCCTGGGGGTCGGCGGCTACAACTACAGCTTCTGCCATGGCAAGGGTGTCCATGCCGTCACCGGCAGCCGGAACTGCGACGGCGATCTGGTGCGGATCGAGATGATCACCGACGAGGCCCTGGCCGGGGCGGTGCTCGACTACGTGCATGAGAAGCAGGGCCGGCAGTTCGGCCAATACGCCTTCTCAGCCTTCATCGACACCGTCGAGGTCGATCCCACCGACAAGTCCTTCGCCAAGCACGGCTGAGGCTGCGACAACACTTCTACGCAGGTGTCCGCGCGACCGTCGGACAACGCTCGATAATCTGCCGGTCCCAGGTCACCAGCCCGACGTCGAGGTCCTCGGCAAGCGCGACAAACTGGCTGTCGTAGCCGCTCAGGCCCGTCCGTCGAGCAACAGCCAGTACGCGTTCCGGGGGCAGTTCATAGAGGGCATCCCCCATCAATTCCAACGCCTCCTCGACGATCACCATGATCTGCCGGTCTGCAAGCAGTGACTTGCGTTCGTAGGTCACCAAGACATTCAGCAGCTCGTCAAAGAGGAGCCGCGGGGCCACCCAATCACTGTCAGCATCAAATAACCGTTGGGCGCGATCGGAGTGCTCACCATGAATGAGCAGATAACAAACGACGTTGGTGTCAACGACGATCATTCGCGGTGCTCGTCAATCGCCTCGGCAATTCCGCGGTCATCGAGGATCTGCGGCATGGCGGCCCGTCGAGTGGCAATCCGCTGACTGAGTTCACGCCGATCGGCCTTGCGGGCGGCCACCGCCCGCTCAAGGACAGCGAGCACATATTTGTTCAGACTCCGGCCTGTTTCCTCAGCCGCCCCCCGCAATCGTGCGTGGAGTTCAGGTGGAATATCTTTAAGGGTGATGCTTGCCATGGTTGCATTATGCAACCGCCGTGGAACCAAAGCAAGTGCGGCCTCGAGCGATCGGGAGCGGCAAAAGTCTCGTCGCGGGGAAGGGGATACGCCAAGCTCCCCTCGAGCGTTCGCCGACCCCCGAACCTACCTTCCTTGGATTGCTTGATCGTGGCTCCGGTTCAGTTGGAACCGCTTGGGCCCCCCTTCGGCCGAAAGGCCTGCACCCGGGCTGGGTCGGTTTCCAGCCGGGGGGGCGTCGGGTTGCCGGTGTGGATGAGATCGATGCAGTAGGGGATCGCCGGGAAGATGGCGTCGAGGCACTCACGGATGCTCTTGGGCCGGCCCGGCAGGTTGACCACGAGCCCGCCGCCACAGACACCCGCCGTCTGCCGAGAGAGGATCGCCGTCGGCACGTACTGCAGCGACACCTGCCGCATCAGTTCTCCAAATCCAGGCAGCAGCTTGGTGCAGACCCGCTCGGTCGCCTCGGGTGTTACATCGCGGGGGGCCGGCCCCGTGCCGCCGGTGGTGACGATCAGGCAGCAGCCAGCGGCGGCCAGCGTCTCAATGGCAGCGGCAATCTGGTCGATGTCGTCGGGCACGATACGGCTGTCGGCCTGCCAGGCGACGGTGAGCACCTCACCCAGGTAGGCCGCAATCGCCGGCCCGCCCTCGTCGGCATATTCACCGCGGCTGGCCCGGTCAGAGACCGTGACGATGCCGATGCGAACGGCGGCTGGTGCGGCTGGCGTCTCCCCGCTCACCCGAGGATGCCCCGCTTTTCGAGCAGTTCGACGATCGCTTCGACACAGCGGGCCACCGGCAGTTCATCGGTGGGCAGCACCAAGTCGGCAGCGGTTGGTGGCTCGTAGGGGGCCGAGACGCCGGGGAAGTTCGCAACCTCACCCGCATCGGCCTTGGCGTACTGGCCCTTCTCGTCCCGCTGGCGGCAGACCTCAAGGGGGGCAGCCAGGTGGACAGTGAGGAACCGTTCCGGCCCGACCAGGTCGGCCGCCTTCTGCCGGGTAGCCTCGTCCGGGGCAACGAAGGCAGCCAGCACGATCAGACCGGCATCGTTGGCGAGCCGTGCCACCTCGATCGACCGCCGCAGGTTCTCGCTGCGTTCACTCGCCGAGAAGCCGAGGTCGCGGCTGATCCCCAGCCGCATCGCCTGGCCGTCGAGCACCATCACCGCCCGGCCGTCGTCGAACAGCCGCCGCTCCAGGGCCCGGGCGATCGTGGTCTTGCCCGAGCCGGTGAGGCCGGTGATCAGTACCGTGGCCGGCTGCTGGCCGAAGCGGGCCTGGCGTTCGGCGGCGGTCACCTCGCTGGCCGAGGCGGTCAGGCCCTCGGCAGCCGGCTCGTCATCCCAGTGGGCCGCCCCCTCTTCGCGTTCCCGGTCAAGGATCATCCCGGCGCCGACCGTGCTGTTGCTCAGCCGGTCGATGATGATGAAGGCCCCGGTGGACCGGTTGCGGCGGTAGGGGTCGTAGGTGATCGGGGCGGCCAGCGTGATGCCGCAGCGGCCGATTTCATTCAGTGCCAGCGTCGGGGCCGGCTCGCGGTGCAGGGTGTTGATGTCAACGCGGTAGCGAAGGCTGCTGACCCGGCCGGGGGTCACCTTGCTGGTCTGCTTGAAGAGATACTCCTTGCCCGGCACGAGGGCTGTCTCGTCCATCCAGACCAGCATCGCCTCGAACTTCTGGTCAACCCTGGGCAGGTTGCCCGCCCGGACAATCATGTCACCGCGGCTTGAGTCAATTTCGTCCTCGAGGGTGAGGGTGACCGACTGCGGGGCGAAGGCCTCGTCGAGCTGGCCATCGAAGGTGACGATCGACTTGATCCGGCTCTTCTTGCGAGAGGGGAGCGTGACAATCTCGTCCCCCTTGCGGATGATCCCCGAGGCGATCGTGCCGGCAAAGCCCCGGAAGTCGAGGTTGGGCCGGGTGACATACTGCACCGGAAAGCGGAAGTCCTCCATGTTGCGGTCGGAGCCGATGTAGACCGTCTCCAGCAGCGTCATCAGCGGTGGCCCGACGTACCAGGGCATCCGCTCGCTGTTGGCGACGACGTTGTCACCCTTGAGTGCCGAGATCGGCATGAAGTGGACGTCGGGCAGGTCGAGCCGGCTGGCGAAGTCGGTGTAGTCTCGCTTGATCTTCGTGAAGACGGCCTCGTCATAGTCAACGATGTCCATCTTGTTGATCGCCACGATGATGTGCTTGATGCCCAGCAGCGAGACGATGAACGAGTGCCGCTTGGTCTGGGGCAGCACGCCGTGGCGGGCGTCGATGAGAATGATGGCCAGATCAGCCGTCGAGGCACCCGTCGCCATGTTGCGGGTGTACTGCTCGTGGCCGGGGGTGTCGGCGATGATGAACTTCCGCTTGTCGGTCGAGAAGTAGCGGTAGGCGAC
>CALAZQ010000094.1 GCA_937926325.1 uncultured Planctomycetaceae bacterium
GCTATTTCTGGCAGGTGCGACGCTTGCGAAAGTGCCGTTGACCGTCCTATCCTTATCTTTCGGCTGTGGCCGCACCGGGCAGCCGGCGCGGTCGCTGGCATCGGTATCCGGTGCTGTCACCCTCGACGGCCAGCCCCTGCCCGATGGGTTTGTCACGTTCGTTTCCCCGCAGCAGGGGTTCTTTGAGGCATTTCCCATCAAAGATGGGAGGTATGCCGGCAAGGCAGGCCTGGGCATGCGACGAGTCGAAATTGTTGCCGTCCGGGAAACACGTCCTTCAGAGACGGCGAGCCCCGCTTATGGGCCGCCCCAGCCGACACAGCAAAACTATCTGCCAGAGCGATACTCGACAAAGTCGAAGTTGACCGCTGAGGTCACGCAGGCTGGCCCCAACGAGTTTGACTTCAATCTCACCATGGGAAAGTGACGGACTCGGTCTGCAGCGGCCTGCCAGACTGCCATCCGGGGTGGCCAGGGAACCCGCGATCGAAAGTCGTGCTGATCGCGATCCTCCGGCGCTACATCGCCGCGAAGTCAGCGGCGGGGGAGACCAGCACCCGGAGCTACTTGCCCAACTCACGGGCCCGCATCGTCATCATCGAAATCCGATGGAATCGATCGCCGGATCTCGTCGAGCAGGCTGCGGGTGCCGTGGCGATCGCACCACGAGTAGACGTAGTTCCAATCGACACTATTCCCCTGAAGGGCGATCACGCCCCGGCAGTCGTCCTCATCCTTGAGCCGGCCCGCCCGCACCGCCCAGAGCAGCTTGGTCACGATCACGTCCTCGACGGTCGGCATCCAGACAGGCCCGAACGGTAGCGTCGCCCGATATCGCCTGCCGAATCGTTCGCGGTCGTAGGGGTCGTCGGTGAGCAGAAAAAGCTCGATCCGAAACGCCGAATCAGTGACCGTGCAGACATGCATCCGGCTTGCCGTCACGGTCTCGAACCGCGTCTGCGGTTCCAGCCGCATCGTGTCCGGCAGAGCGGCGACGATGTCGCCGATCTTCCTGCCCGGTGGTAACTCGACGACAAAGTCCCCGTCGTCGGTCGCCCTCGGCACGCCGTAGACGTTCGTGGCGAGCGAACCCGATACCATGTACGGAATCGCGAGCGACTCGAGCGCGGTCACGAAGGCGACGAGTGCCTCGTCGGCCGTCATCGTCCCGCGTCCAGCCGCCGCAAGGCCGCGACCTGCCGATGCAGCAGACCGCGAATCGTCGCCTCGTCGGCTTCGGGATGACGGTGCCGCAGCCCGGCTAGGGCCAGCCCACACGCCCTTTCAAAGAGCCTGGGGCCCGCCAGAAACTTCTCGCCGGGCTTGAGCGAACGGGCCGCAGCGACACGACGGCGAAAGATTTCCTCGGCTGTGTGAGCAACTTCAAGTGTCATCGGTGGCATCCGCCGGGCGAGTGGAACTACGAAGATTTTTCGAACAATGTCCCAGCTTCGAAAGGATAACCCTGCCCATGCCAGTCCCGCCACTGTTTTCCCGTCGGTGAGTTGCGCCTGACTTGAGCTCTCCGTGGAAAAAGCCATCCAAGACCCTTGCCCGCGAATGCTGGTAAACGAGAGTTCACGAAGGCAAAACCCGAAAAAGCCAAGGTTTTTCGGGGTTGCCGATCGCCGCAGCCTGGCGGTGGCAGACTTTCTCCACAGTCCTTTGGCTCTGCGCTCAACCAGCATGTGCATCTGCATGCCTGCGTGACCGACGGGGTGTTTGAGCGGTCCACCGCAGGCGGCGGCGTGACGTTTCACGCAGCCCGGCCTCTGACCGCATCAGATCTGGCAGCTGTGACCCAACGGGTACGGCTGCGGCTGGTGCGCCGCT
>CALAZQ010000095.1 GCA_937926325.1 uncultured Planctomycetaceae bacterium
TAGCAATTGGGTGTCGCCCGAGTGGCAGTGGACTGCTGCTGAGGGCACCGCGGGGCAGTAGGATGAGGGCCCGAAATCGATACCCCCTCGCGAGAAAACCCGATGCACACCCGCACTTTTGGCAAAACCGGCTGGCAGGTCTCGGAAATCGGCTTCGGGGCCTGGGGCATCGGCGGCAGTGACTGGGGTGGAGCCGATGAGGCTGCCGCGATGGCGACGCTGGAGGCCTCGCTCGACAGCGGCGTCAGCTTCTTTGACACCGCCGACGTCTATGGCGACGGCCACTCCGAGCGGCTGATCGGCCGGCTGCGGCGGGCCCGGCCTGAGCCGTTCGTGATTGCCACCAAGGCGGGCCGCCGGCTGAATCCCCACACCGCCGCCGGCTACACCGCGGCCAACCTCACCGCCTTTGTGGACCGCAGCCTGCAGAACCTGGGCCTGGAACGGCTGGATCTCGTGCAACTGCACTGCCCGCCGCCGGAGGTCTATCACCAGCCGGCGGTCTTTGCCGCCCTCGACAGCCTGGTGAAGGCCGGCAAGCTCGCACACTACGGCGTCAGCGTCGAGACGGTCGCAGAGGGGCTGGCCGCTTTACAATACCCCGGCGTGGCCAGCGTGCAGATCATCTTCAACATCTTTCGGCAGAAGCCGGCCGAGCAGTTTCTGGCCGCGGCGGCGGCGGCGAACGTGGCGGTGATTGCCCGGGTGCCGCTGGCCAGCGGCCTGCTGGCGGGCCGGTACACCCGCGAGACGGTCTTTCCGGCGGCGGACCACCGAACCTTCAACCGCGAGGGGGCCGCCTTTGACAAGGGCGAGACCTTCAGCGGCGTCGACTATGCAACCGGCCTGGCCGCCGTCGAGCGGCTGCGGCCACTGGTGCCGGCCGGCATGACGATGGCCCAGTTTGCCCTGAAGTGGATTCTGTCGTTCGACGCCGTCAGCTGCGTCATTCCCGGGGCCCGCCGGCCCGACCAGGCCGTCGCCAACGCCGCCGCCTCGGACCTGCCGCCGCTGGCACCAGAAACACTGACGGCGGTGCGGCAGGTCTATGACGAGCTGATCCGGCCGCACGTGCATCAGCAGTGGTGAGGCGGTGCCGGTTTGGTTTTGGCACACGGAGGCACGGAGGGGGCGGGCAGCTATAGTGAAGGTGTTGGTTCGGTTTGAGGAGGTGTGGCCATGAAGCACGACTATGAAGTTGTCTACACGACCATCGAAGATGGTTGGATCATGGCAACCGTTCCTGAGTTGCCCGGTGCGGTGACGCAGGGTCGCGACATTGCTGAGGCCCGAGAGAATATCCGTGAAGCGGTCGAACTGCTGCTTCAGTCCTATCGTGAATCTGCCCGCGAGGAGAGCTCCGGCGAGGCAGTATGGGAAACGCTTCACGTTGATCTGCCGACGGGATGAAACGCCGCGACCTGATTCGGCATCTGGAAACACATGGCTGCCATCTCGTTCGTGAAGGTGGCAACCACTCGATTTACCGGAACAACGCCAACGGTCGCTGCGTCGCTGTGCCACGACACCGCGAAATCAAGGAAACGCTCGTGCGGGCAATCTGCCGACAGGTGTTGATCGACCGTCCGTGACCAATGGTCGACGCTGTCGCAAGTCGGACAGCGGTTACTTGAACCTGCG
>CALAZQ010000096.1 GCA_937926325.1 uncultured Planctomycetaceae bacterium
ATCACGGCAGCCCGACCCGCTACCGCAACGTCTGGATCAGACCGCTGCCGTAGCGATTACTGCAGATCGCTCGGCTTGATACCGGCGGTTTTGTCCTTGCGAAAGCCGTACATCGTCGGCTGGAATTCGCCGACGATATCGACGTCACTACTGGCCGAGATGGCGTCCTCCAGCCCGACTGCCCAGTAGCAGGCATTGACCAGCAGTCGGCGGACGCCGGCCGACTCAAGGTCTGTGGATGAGCCCATGGTTGTCGTGAACACCCGGCCGGTTGGCCCGCCGTCGATGGAATAGGTCTTCACCCAGGCGACCGGCATCATCGGGTCGTTCTTGGCCACCTTGTTCTTGGCTTTCTCCTGCACACCCTCAACCGGGGGCGAATCGGGTCCCATGCCGGCGAGCACCTGGCCGAGGACCAGCGGCTGGCTGTCACCCGGCAACGGCAACCGCACGCCGTAGACGTCGGTCGGCCCCCAGATATCACCGTCCTTGATGCCCCGCAGAATCGGGTGGCCCTCAGCACCGGGGGCGATCAGGCCCCGGGTACTCTCATGCTTGTGATGACCGTGATGGCTGATCCAGGTCTCACCCAGCACCAGCCGACCAAAGCCCTGGGTCCAGTCTTGTTTCTCGCCTTTGTAGTTGAAGCTGTAGTGGGCGAAAGGACTTTCCTTGGGAATGTTGAAGGCATGGGTCGCCGTCCGCATGCCGATCACCGGCCGGCCGCTTTTGAGATAGTCGTCGATTTCCTTCATCTGCTCATCGGGCAGATTGCGAAAGCGGGTCGCGATCACCATCAACTCAGCCTCTCGCAGGGCCTCGAGGCCGGGGATGTTCTTCTGGTTGTTGGGGGCGATTTCGCCCGACTCCGGGTCGATGGCATAGAGCACGGTGCAGCCGAAGCCGTGCCGGGTTGCCAGGATCTTGGCCAGTTGGGTCAGCGCCTCTTCACTGCGGTACTCTTCGTCGCCGCTGATCAGCACCACCTGCTTGCCCGTGCCAGGGCCGTCGCCACCGGGAAAGGTGTTCCACGCGTCGGCGGCGATCCCCTGGGGTGCCGCCGTGCAGGCGAACAGCACCGGGATGACCCAACTGAACAGACGGCTGACCGGGGAAACCAGGCGCATAGCAGAACTCCGACGAAAGGGTGGCTGGAAGACGTTGACCGGGACTTGGCCTGAGTATATCCCCAGCCGCTCAGTACCGAATCGCGAGGCCGGCATCGGAGAAGAAGTTGGCCGCGTCCTCAGTCAGCCCCCAACCAACACGGAGGCCGAGCTCAACGTTTTCACGAATCACAAAGTGGGTGCCGGGGCTGAAAAATGGCCGATTCACATCGTCCAGCAGCCCCTGCGTGAAAGTTCCAAAGTACTCGGCGTGAATCTCCCACCGCTCAGTCACCGGCAGCCGCAGCACCACCGACGGCCCCCAGCGGGAGAACCAGACGATATCGCTTTCGGCATAGGCATACCGCACCGCGGTATCGACCCGCCACTTCGCCGGAAACTCCCAGCCGAAGGCGACCGTGGCGACCGGCTCGGTGCCAAACTCCTGGCCGTACATCGGCGTGGTCGCCTCCATGATGAAACAGCTCTGGGGAATCAGCCCGTTCTGCTCCGAGGTGGCCAGCTTGAAGCCGTAGAGGAAGTTCGATTCATAGAGCGTGCCACCGTCGATCGGCAGTTCACCCGCTTCGACGCTGGTGACGACATTGCCCTGGGAACCAACGGAATAGTTCACACCCAGCCGCCACTCCAGCCGGTCGGTGGCCCCGATGCGGCAGAGGTACTCGGGATAGTTGTTGGTCGGCTTGCCCTCGCGGTTTTCGATGTAGACATGCGACATCTCATTGAGGGCCCGGCCGGGCCGGATCGTAAAGGTTGAGGGCGTGAAGGCGTCACGATCGGTGTGGAGCTCTTTCGGCTCTACCGCCTGCCCCAGGCTGACAGCCGCAACAAACCAGACCGCGAGGGCGGCCACTCCTCGCAGGATCGGCCGTAGGTGCAAGCCCGCAGCCCATCGGTAGCCGGCCGGAGTGTCCCTGTGATGGTGCATGTCGGGGAAATCGGCAGCGACAACCGGCCGCACCGCTGTTTCCCGATCGACCGACAGCACTTGCGAATCTCTCCGAGTTACCGCAGTCCCCCCGGCCAACCAGGCGGACTGCCGGGAATGTCGGTTCCGCCAGCCGGAGATGTTGCCCATGCTCGCCAGCCAGCAAACATTGACCTGCCAGCTGGTGCAATCGCTCCACGCGGCACGACCGGTCAACTCTTCCGCCAAACCGCTCTCGCTGCAGTCATCGCCGATTTGCCGACCCACCGGCCCGGGGGCTGACTGAACTGGATGGAGGGCCGCTGGTGATCCTCCTGAATGGATGCAGGGTGGTTGGTGGCTTCGATGCGGTTTCCAGAACTCGTCTGTCGGAACGTCGTCCGCCGGCCCTTTCGGACCGGGCTGACCGTGGCTGCCCTGGCAACGGCGATGATGGCCATCGGAGCCCTGCTGGGCATCTGCAACGGCTTCAAGGGGGCCTTCAGCGATGTCTATGGAGCCCACGGCATCGACGTCGTCGTCTCACGACAAGGCCCCGCCGACCGGCTGAGTGGCGTTGTCGACGCAGCCGTTATCAGTCGGCTGGCCTGACTGCGGCAGGTTGCGTGCTGATTAGCTGAGCCCTTCGCGTACCGCTGCTGCAAATGATCGCACCGTGAGCGTGACCGATGCTGCCTGGCAGGCAAGGGCGGCATGGCGACCGCAGCCGAGGTCGAGCAGGGTCAGGCCGAACCGCTGCCGACCTGCTGAACCGGCAGACGGCAGCTCCACCGGGACGAGCCCACAGCAGCCGGGAGCGCCATCGTGCAGCAAGCCAGCCCGAGGCAGTTCCCGCGGCAGCAGACACTGCCGCAGACGATCGCCAATGCCGGTTCCGGCTGCCTTGAAGACCGCCTCCTTCGCCACCCAGGCATCGAGGACAGCGGCGGCGGTCTGGTGCTCAGGCAGCGTCTGCCAGCGGGCGAGCTCCGCTGCCGCGAAGATCGTCTTGGCCATCAGCCGGGCCCAGGCGGCGTCTTGGGTTGGCTTGCTGATTTCCAGGTCGATGCCGACCGGTCCCTGCCTGGTCACCGCGATCAGGCCCTCGTCACCGGAATGGCTGAGGTTAAAGGCGATCGCGTCGGCATGACGACCGCTCAGCACCGGCTTGCCGTGTGGGTTCGTGGCCAGTGGCACCGCCTGCGGCGGGAGGGCCAGCAGACGGCCGAGCAGTTGCCGCAGCCTGCCCCGGCTGACGACTGCTCGCCGCCGGACGTCGGGCAGCCGGCGGCCCGCTCGTTCCTGTTCCTCAGCCGCAAGGAACGCTGCCAGTTGCTGACATTCATCATCGGTGGCCGTCAACGACAGCCAGATAAGGCTGACTTCGCAGGCGGTCGTGATGGACTCAGGGAGCCCCGGGCGAGATTGGGGGCTGGCGGTCATCGCGATACCCGGCGGAACCGAGGCCAACTGCGAGGCTTTCGCAAACCGCTGCGAAGGCACCAGCCGGGCCGCGGCGAACCGGACACCTGACTTCGGCTGAACCGGTGATTCTGCCGGACGACCGCCCCGTCGGTTTGGGCCCTCGCCACGCGCCGATCGATCGCTCTTACCTGTATCCTTGCAGCGGTGCTGACCATCAGCGGCTGCCGCCACAACCCCATGAAGGTCTTCATGCAGGAGACGATGGGAATGACGGGCGACATGGCGATGAGTGGCTCGATGGACATGCGGGATGACCTCGGGGTCGACGGCACGATTGACACGTCGCTGAAGACCGACGACCGGGCCTCTTCACTCTCGGAGGGGTGGTTCGGTCTGGGAATGGGAACAGCGGCCGAATGGCGAGTGTCAGTGCCGACGGCCTGCTGCTCAACCGTAACATCGGTGGCGTCGGGTCGATGGGGAAAACCCGGTGGCCCTGTTCGTGGCAAACCCGCAAGGCAGTCCGCCACCGCGGGATATTCCAAAACCGTCGACTCCCCAGCGCACCAATCAGTCCTCCATAAAAGTACGCCCGGCTGGACTCGAACCAGCGACCCTGGGATTAGAAATCCCATGCTCTATCCGACTGAGCTACGGGCGCGAAGCTTTCCTGATTTTATCGCCGATCGGTGTTCTGCTCCCAAAGATCGGACACGTGAAAGCCCAAAAAGCCGCTCGGAAGACCCTGCGGGCTGCGGCGCTGCCACCGATTTTCACGGTCATTCCGCGGCAGTGGCTCAATATCGCAGGCCCCGAGAGGCCAGAGCAACGATCCGCCGGTTCCCGTGCCGCGTATGCTTGGAATATGGAAACCCCCACCAAAACAATCCTGCTCGCCGCCGGCCTCACCGGCTTGCTCCTCCCGCTCAGCGGACAGGCGGTCGCCACGCCACCCCCGGCAGTGGTCGATGATGCCGCTCTGGCCCGTAACTTTGTGTCGGGTCTCGCCGCCATCGTTGACCAGAGCAGGACAATCGCCCCTGCCGCGGCCATCACCGGGCAGGCTGCCGCCACCCAGCTTGCTGCAGCTGAAGGCCGGCAGGTTCGGCTGCCGCCGTCGCCGACGCTCTGCACCTTGCAGCCGGAACAGTCTCTCTATGAGGCGGTGATGCCGGCGGTCGTGGTCGTCGGTTCGATCTACAAGTGCAACAACTGTAGCGACTGGCACCTCGGCGGCATGGCCAGTGGCTGGCTGCTGGCCGACAACGGGCTGGTGGTCACCAACCACCATGTCTTCGGCGAAGACAGCGGCCACCGCTTCGGCGTGATGACAGCTGACGGTGAGGTCTTTGCCGTGACCGCAATCCTGGCCGCTGACCGCGCGGGTGATGCCGCCATCGCCCGGATCGACACCCGGGGCCGGCAACTGCCCTCCCTGGCCCTCGGCCAACGGCCTGCCTGCGGCGACGCCGTCAGCGTGATCAGCCATCCGGCCGGCCGCTTCTACAGCCTGACCAGAGGAATCGTCTCCCGCTTTCACCGCCGACAGGACGACTCAGCCACAGGGACCGCTCGCCCTGCCGCCGTTCTCGACCTCGACACCCAAACCACCGCCCCGATCTGGATGAGTGTCACCGCCGACTTTGCCGTCGGCAGCAGCGGTGGCCCGGTGTTCAATGCCGACGGCGAGGTGGTCGGTATGGTCTCGCGAACATTCTCCAGCCAGGCCAAGCGGAATCATCGCCGACATGGCCAATTCGGCACCCAGATGGTCTTCAAAGACTGCGTCTCCCTCGACACGTTGCTCAAGCTGATCGACCCGGCCGGCTAGAGCCCAACCGGCCTACGTGTATCGCCGGCTCGGGGGCGGCAAAAGTCTCGTCGCGGGGCGAGGATACGCCCAACGCTCCTCAGGCGTGAATCGCCCGGCCGTCAGCGGCAAGGGCTGCCTCTTTGAGTGCTTCCGGCAGGGTCGGGTGGGCATGGCAGACCCGGGCGATGTCCTCGGCGGTCGCACCGAAGTTCATCGCGGCGGCCGCTTCACCGATCAGATCACCCGCTGCCGGGCCGATGATGTGAATGCCCAGCACCCTGTCGCTGGCGGCATCGGCCAGCAGTTTGACCTTGCCGGTTGTGTCGTTGATGGTGCGGGCCCGGCCGTTGGCGCGGTACGGGAAGACACCCTTTTTGAAGGCCACTCCGTCAGCCTGTAGCTGCTCTTCGGTGCGACCCACCGCCGCAATCTCAGGATGCGTGAAGACGACCGCGGGGACGAGCCCATAGTCAACATGGCACCAGCCCGACTGCATCGCCTCGACACAGGCGACGCCATCCTCCTCGGCCTTGTGGGCCAGCATCGGCCCCGGAATGCAGTCACCGATGGCATAGATGCCCGGGGCGGCCGTGCGGAACTGCGCATCGACTGGAATCCAGCCCCGCTCGTCGGTCGCCAGGCCGACCGTCTCCAGTCCGATATCGGCCGTCGCCGGCTTGCGGCCGGTCGCGGCCAGCACCCGGTCGCAGGCAAGCGGCTCGCGACCCTCGCATTCGACGATGCAGCCCGCCCCCTCAGCTCGGGCCGAGGTCACCTTGACGCCCAGCTGAATATCGAGCCCCTGCTTCTTGAAGAGGGTCAGCGCCTCGGTGGCAATCTCAGCATCGATGCCCGTAAGAATGCGGTCGAAATACTCAAGCACAGTCACCCTGGCACCAAGTCGCCGCCAGACACTGCCGAGTTCCAGGCCGATGTAGCCACCGCCGATGACGACGAGATGGTTCGGCACCTCCGGATAGGAAAGCGCCTCGGTGCTGGTGCCGACCCGGTCGCCGTCATAGCTGATGCCGGGCAGCACGACACTGTGGCTGCCGACGGCAAGGATGATCCGCTGGGCGGCCAGTTCGCTGGCCGAACCGTCAGCCGCCGTCACCGCCACCCGGCCCGGTCCCGCGAGGCGACCGGTGCCTCTCACCCGGGTTACCTTGTTCTTGCCGAGCAGAGCCTCGATGCCCTTGGAAAGCGTCTGCAC
The DNA here is from genome assembly GCA_937926325.1 of uncultured Planctomycetaceae bacterium. Taxonomy (GTDB): domain Bacteria; phylum Planctomycetota; class Planctomycetia; order Pirellulales; family UBA1268; genus UBA1268. Next base: position 6,486 of record CALAZQ010000096.1, read on the forward strand.
CACCGTCGCTTTCCGGCTCATCATGGTGGCGAGATCGAGCGAAACACCACCGACCACCACGCCGTGCTGGGCAAGCTCGCCACAGGCGAGTTCGTACTTGTGGCTCGACTCGAGCAGGGCCTTCGAAGGAATGCAGCCGACCCTGAGGCAGGTGCCGCCGAAGCTTTCTTCCTTCTCGACAATGGCAACCTTCATGCCGAGTTGGGCCGCCCGGATCGCCGCCACGTAGCCGCCGGGCCCACCGCCAATCACCACCAGATCGTGTGTCATGTTGTCCTCAGAGAACCGCGCTGCCAGGGGGCCCTCAGACCTCCAAGAGCAGGCGGGTCGGATCCTCGATCGTTTCCTTGATCCGCTTCAAGAAGGTCACGGCCTCACGGCCATCGACCAGCCGATGGTCGTAGGTGAGCGCGAGATACATCATCGGGCGGATCACCACCTGACCATCGACCGCCATCGGCCGCTCCTGGATGGCATGCAGGCCGAGGATCCCACTCTGCGGTGGATTGATGATCGGCGTGCTCATCATCGAGCCATAGACGCCGCCGTTGGAGATCGTGAAGGTGCCCCCTTGCAGCTCCTCCAGTTTGAGTTTGTTATCGGCCGCCCGCCGGGCAAAGTCGCCGATCGCCTGCTCAATCTCGGCAAAGTTCATCTGCTCGGCATTTCGCAACACGGGAACCACGAGTCCCTTGCCGCCGCCGACCGCGATGCCGATGTCACAGTAGTCGCGATAGACGATGTGCGGGTCACGGAACTCCGCATTCACCTGGGGCACCGCCCGCAGGGCCTCGACCGCGGCCCGGACGAAAAACGACATGAAACCAAGTTTCACCCCATGCCGGTCGCTGAACGAGTCTTTGAACTTCTTCCTGACCGCCATCACGGCCGACATGTCGACCTCGTTGAAGGTCGTCAGCAAGGCTGCCTCGTGCTGCGCCTCAACCAGCCGCTCGGCGATCCGCCGTCGAATCGGGCTGATCAGCACCGCCCGTTCCGCCCGCTCCGCCGACGCATCGGCGGCGATGGCGGTCGTGCCGCTCAGGGCCGGGGCTGCCGGTGGTGGTGACGGCACCGCCGCAGGTGCGGGAGGTGCTGGGGCCGGCGCGACGGGATGTGCCGGTCCGGAAACAGCAGCGACGGCATCACTCTTGGTGACGCGGCCACCCGGCCCCGAGCCAGCCACCGACTGCGGTGGAATACCGGCCTCGCCCAGCACGCGGGCCGCGGCCGGCATGACCGGACCGGTACCTGATGCTGCCGGCTGCACCGAGCCGATCATGGTGCTGCCCTCGCGGCGGCGGACATCGACCGACTGCGGCGGTGATGGCGTGGACGGGGGAGCCGCCGGAGCGGCTGGCGGGGAAGTCGCTGCGCCGACCTCATCGAGATAGCCGATCACCTCGCCGACTGTCGCCTGCTCACCGGCCTGCTTGAAAATCTGGCTGATCACCCCTGCCGCCGGGGCCGGCAGTTCAACGGTCGCCTTGTCGCTTTCAATTTCGACCACCGACTCGTCGGCGGCGACCTGCTCTCCCACACCTTTTTTCCACGTGCCGATCATCACCTCGGTGATCGATTCACCGACTTCTGGAACCTTCAATTCGATCGCCATGGAATCCTTCGCCGCTCAAAGAAATAGCACTTACCAGAAGCGGTTACCCGACCGTCGGATGACCTGCCAGACCTGTCGAAGCCAAATCATAGCCAACCCTGGCTGATTCCGCAGAGGGTAAGGGCCAGTGGAACCGGCCTCGGCAGCATTCAGCTATGGAAGGCGGCTGAAAGCAGTTCGTTCTGTTCAAGGTCGTGGCTTTTCTTGGAACCGGTGGCGGGGCTGGCGGCGCTCTGACGGCAGACGCCGGAGAAGGGGAGCCGGTCGAAGAGTCGTTCGCCAAAGTGAATCCGCAGGAACCGCCAGGCCCCCATGTTCTCGGGCTCTTCCTGAACCCAGATCACCGGGGTGCCGTCGGCATAGCCGGCCAGGGCCTCTTCCAGCGGCTTCCGCGGCAGCGGATAGAGCTGCTCCACCCGCACAATCGCCACGTCCTGTCGCTCAAGCTCTTCCCGCCGTTTCTCGAGTTCGTACGTGACTTTGCCGGTGCACAGCAACACCCGGCGGATGCCCTCCGGCGGCCGCCCCGATCGGTCAGGAATGACCCGCTGAAAGCTGCCTTCCGCCAGGTCCTCGAGGCTCGAGACACACTTGGGATGCCGGAGCAGGCTCTTGGGTGTCATCACCACCAGAGGCTTCCGCCAGATCCGCAGCACCTGCCGGCGGAGGCAGTGAAACAGCTGGGCCGGCGTCGTCGGCTGGACGACCTGGATGTTGTCCTTGGCCGCCAGCAGCAGGAACCGCTCCAGCCGGGCGCTGGAATGCTCCGGCCCCATGCCTTCAAAGCCGTGGGGCAGCAGCATGACGATGCCTGAAAGTCGGTTCCACTTGTCCTCGGCCGAGACGATGAACTGGTCGATCACCACCTGGGCGACGTTGACGAAGTCGCCAAACTGCGCCTCCCACATCACCAGCCCATCGGGACAATCGAGGCTGTAGCCGTACTCAAAGCCGAGCACCCCCGACTCTGAAAGCGGGCTGTTGTAGATCTCGACCGGCGCCTGGTCAGCCGACAGGTGGGCCAGCGGGCAAAAGGTGTCGTCAGTGACCCGATCGTGGATAACCGCATGCCGATGGCTGAAGGTACCCCGCTCGCTGTCTTGCCCGGAAAGCCGCACCCGCAGCCCCTGCACAGCCAGGCTGCCCATCGCCAACGCCTCGGCGGCCGACCAGTCGAGCGGCTGGGTGCCATCGGCCATTGCCAACCGGGCATCGAGCAGCTTGCGGATCTTGGCATGCGGCTCAAAACCACCTGGCAGTACGACCAACTGTCGCAGCAGGTCGGAAAGGAGTTCACGGCGGACCCCGGTCTCGACATCGGCCGCCTCTTTCTCACGGCCGCCGATGTAGAAGGCCCAGACGCCGGCGACGTCGCTGCGGTGGACGTAGTCCTCCCGTTTGGCGGCCGACAGTTCCGCATCGAGCCGGGCCCGGTGCTCATCGGCGATCCGCATCGCCTCTTCCCGGGTCACCTCGCCGAGGGTCAGCAGCTTTTTCAGATAGCTGTCGTGGACGCTCGGCTGCTGCTCGATCACCCGGTAGAGGGCTGGCTGCGTGAAGGCCGGCTCGTCAGCCTCGTTGTGCCCCCGTCGGCGAAAGCAGTACATGTCGATGACCACATCCCGCTGGAACTCGCGGCGAAAATCCATCGCCAGGCTGACGACCTGAGCCACCGCCTCGGGATCCTCACCGTTGACGTGGAAGATCGGGATTTGCAGCATCTTGGCCACGTCGGTGGCATAGATGCACGAGCGGGACTCCTGCGGACCGGTGGTGAAGCCGATCTGGTTGTTGACGATCACATGCAGGGTGCCGCCAACCCGGTAGGGGTCAAGTTCGCTGAGATTGAGCGTCTCTTGGATGATCCCTTCACCGGCGAAGGCGGCATCGCCGTGGATCAGGATCACCATGCCGTGCTGCCGGGCCCGATCGGACGAGCGATCCTGCCGGGCCCGCATCCGGCCGATCGCCACCGGGTTGACGTACTCCAGATGGCTCGGATTGAAGCAGAGCGTGAGATGAACCTTGCGGCCGTTCTCGGCCACATAGTCGGTGGAGTGGCCGAGATGGTATTTCACATCCCCGCGGCCGACATGCAGCTCAGGGTCAAGGTCGGCAAACTCGCGGAAGATCCGCTGCGGACTCTTCCCCATGATGTTCGCCAGCACGTTGAGCCGGCCGCGGTGGGCCATCGCCATCACCACGTCGTTGATATCCTGCGAGGCAGCCCGCTCAATCGCCATCTCAACCAGCGGGATCAGGCTTTCTGAGCCCTCGAGTGAAAAACTCTTCGAGCCGAGGAACCGCTTCTGGATGAACTCTTCAAAGACCGCGGCCGTGGTCATCTGCCGATAAATCCGCAGCTGCTGCCGGCGGTCGAGCTGGATCCGGTTCTCACAGCCCTCCATCCGCACCTGCAGCCACTGCCTGACGAGCAGGTCGTCCATGTGCATGAACTGCACCCCGATCGACCGGCAATAGGTGTTGTGCAGCCGCCGGATGATCTGCCGCAGCGACATCGACTGCGGGCCTTCGATCGTGTCGGTCGAAAAGACCCGGTCCATGTCCTCTTCGGTGAGGTCATAAAAAGCGGGGTCGAGTTCCGGCAGGCCCGGTCGAGGCCGGCCCAGCGGGTCGATGTCAGCCGTCAGATGCCCCCGGACCCGGTAGGCACGCACCAGCTGGTCGACCCGGTCCTGGAGGAAGGCAAACCGCTCATCGCCGCTCCGCCGCAAGGCGTCGGGAAGCGGGGCCGGCTTCACTTCACCGGCCGGGGCGTCGGGCAACGACACCTGCCCGTCGGCGATCGCCACCGCATGCCCGGTGGCGATGCCCTCGGGTGAGACCATGGTGTCGTCGTCAAGCAGG
>CALAZQ010000097.1 GCA_937926325.1 uncultured Planctomycetaceae bacterium
ACCCGTGTGGGTGAAGGGCTCGCCATACTGCATCGTATAGGCGTGGGTGTAGAAGAAGTTACCGATCGCCGGCACCACTTCGTAACCGATCAGGGTGTAGAAGTGACCGAACTTGACGTTCAGCTCCTGGGTGCCGAGCTCACCATAAAGCTGTGGCATGGCCAAGCCATAGTAGCGTCCGCTTCTGTTCCATTCACTGTCGAGCCCACCAGCCACGGTGTACAGAAAGTCTGTACCGTAGAGCAGATCGACACGGCCACCCCAGCTGAGCTGATCTTCCTTCAGAATTCGCTCGTTAATCAGGTAGAGCTGGTTCATCTGGCCCTGCCAGGCACGATCGTTGAACGTGATCGGGCCGTTCCAGTCAGCCCCCCACGCATTGGCACCGATACCGATGTCAACGAAACCGTAGGTCTCAATGCCCCGGTTCAGCAGGAAATCGGTCTCGAGGTAACGGGTCGCCCCCTCCTCGATAGCTGCTTCCTGTGGTGCCGCGGCACGGTACTGATAAACATCCTCATCGGGCACTCCAGCCCGCGGCATCAACGTGACCGGGGGCTCCCCCTCGGCCTGGGCGAACGAGTCATAGATGCTCGTATCGACCCGCGACGGAACAGTCGGCTCGGCTCCAACCACCGAGGTGGTCACCAGCCCAGCCGCCACCCACAACGGTAGCTTGAATTTCAGGAATCGCATGGTTCCAAGGTCTCCCAATCCATAGGTGTCGAACCTCAGGCTGCATCCATCGCAGCCTGCTAGGCGTTCGAGACAAAAGGATTCACCGACCACGTCCGCCGCCGCGGGTCGGTTCCCCCCAATCTCCCTCTCGGGTATTCGTCGGACCTGACCCGAAAAAGTCAGCCGTCACACCGGGAGCCGCAGGGTTTCTCGGACCGACACGACCGGCCCGCCGCGGTGACAAGCTGGGCAAGCTTTATGGCGCGAAGGTGCCTGCCAGTAGGGCGGCGACGAAGGCATCGGGGTCGAACGCCTCCAGATCATCGGCCGCTTCACCGAGGCCGACGAACTTCACAGGCAGGCCGAACCGTTCGACAACCGGCACAATCACACCGCCCCGAGCTGACCCATCAAGCTTGGCCAGCACGATCCCGGTACAGCCGGCCGCCTCCTTGAAGCCCTCGGCCTGCGACAGGGCGTTCTGGCCGGCGGTGGCATCGATGACCAGCAATACCTCGTGGGGGGCCTCCGGAATCTGCTTGCTGATCACCCGGCGAATCTTGCCCAGCTCCTGCATCAGATTCGACTGCGTCTGCAGTCTGCCAGCCGTGTCGATGATGCAGACATCGACCTGCTGCTCGAGGGCCCGGGCCACAGCCCGATGGGCGACGCTGGCCGGGTCAGCCCCGGGCTCGCCGCGGACGATCTCCGCGCCCAGCCGGCCGGCCCACATCGCCAGCTGCTCGACCGCTGCGGCCCGGAAAGTGTCACCCGCCCCGAGCAGCACCCGTTTGCCCTCCCGGGTAAACCGCTGAGCCAGTTTGGCAATCGAGGTGGTCTTGCCCGAGCCGTTGACACCCGTCACCAGAATGACGGTCGGACCGGCCACTGCCCCAGCAAGGCCGTCAGCCGTGCCGGTCAGGCGTTCCAGCAACGTCCGGCGGATCGAGTCGACCACCACCTGCGGATCGACCACTCGGGCCCGCAGCCGTTCGCCGACGTCTTTGACGATCGCCTCGGCCGCCGACGGCCCCATGTCTGTCCGGACCAGCGCCCGTCGCAGCTCGCCCAGAAAGTCCGCGTCAACATGCCGTCCCTCCTGCTTGAACAGGTCGCGGACATCGGTGTTGAGCACCTGCGTGGTCTTGGCCAGCCCCGATCGCAGGCGATCGAAAAAACCAGGCTTGCCGGCTGCTGCGTCAGGCCCGGCGTCAGCGGCCGGTTGGGCGGTGGCATCGGCAGGCTGGTCAGATCGTCCGAAGCGAAACAGGGCCATGGGGAAGAACCAACAGGTTGTGGGAGTAGTTTTGAGGAAGAAGTTCAACCATCAGCATCAGCTGCAGCCGGCTGCTCGAAGGCCTGCCGGAGTTGGCTGCGGTCATTCAGGCAGCGGCCCAGGATGCCGGCGACGAATGCCGGTGAACCGGCACCACCATACCGGCGGGCCAGCTCAATCGCCTCGTCGACGATGACCGCTCCGGGGGTCTCTGAATGTGCCAGTTCATAAACCGCCAGCCGGAGCACCGCCCGATCGGTTGCCGCCATCCGGCTGATTCGCCAGTGCTCGGATCGCGGATCGAGTAGGCCGTCAATCTGTTCACGCTGCTCCGCAACGCCCTCAACCAACGCCCGGGCAAATCCGACCAGCGGCGGCAGCCGCAGCCGGGCCCGCAGGAAGGGGTCGATGTCGACCTCGCTGGCGGCCGGGTTGAGATCGAACTGAAACAGCACCTGAAGGGCGACTTCGCGGGCTCGGCGGCGGGTGGACATTGAGGCAGGGTAACGTGTGCAGGAGGAAAAAAGGAACGAATCGATGCACTGCCAATGGTATCAGCCGGCGGCCAGCCGCAATGTCAGCCGCTCAGCCTTCGGCTTCTTCGGTTCTGGCAGCCGCCAGGCTGGCCAGCAGCCTGATCATCGCCACGGCGGCCGAGGCGGCTTCTTCGCCCTTGTTGCCGACGGCCCCGCCGGCTCGTGCTTCGGCCTGGCCAACGGTCTCGCAGGTGAGCACGCCAAAGCTGACCGGCACGCCGTGGTGCCGCCCCACCGCCTCGATGCCGGTGGCGACGGCCGTGTTGATGTGCCGGTCATGGCTGGTCTCACCACGGATGACCACACCCAGGCAGATGACCGCCGCAAACCGGCCGCCGCCAGCCAGGCGGTCGGCGGCCAGCGGCAATTCAAACGCACCCGGCACCCAGGCGATCTCAATCCGCTCTGGCGCAATACCGGCCGCGACGAGCGTGGCCACAGCCCCCTCAAGCAGCCGGCCGGTCAGCCCCTCGTTGTACCGCGACACGGCGATGGCGACCCGCACCCCCGTGGGCAACTCACCCCCAGACGCCGGATGGACCCGACAGCCACGCACCATCTCACTGCCGACGGCAGCCTCAGACTCCAGCCGCATCGCGTTCCTCAGGACTTCAGGCTCTGGAGAAAATCACGATTCGACCCTGTCTTCGCCAGCCGGTTGATCAGCAGTTCCATCGCCTCGGGTGGGTTCATCTCACTGAGCACCCGACGCAGCACGTTTGTCCGCCGGTACTCGTCAGGCTCGAGCAGCATCTCTTCGCGACGCGTACCCGAACGATTGATGTCGATCGCGGGATAGACCCGCTTGTCGACAAGCCGCCGGTCGAGCACGATTTCGAGGTTGCCGGTGCCCTTGAACTCTTCGAAGATCACATCGTCCATCTTGCTGCCGGTGTCGACCAGGGCCGTGGCGATGATGGTCAGCGAGCCCCCCTCCTCCACCTTGCGGGCGCTGCCGAAGAATCGCTTCGGCCGCTGGAGGGCTCCCGAATCGACACCGCCGGAGAGGATCTTGCCCGAGTTCGGTACTTCTGAGTTCCAGGCCCGGGCCAGCCGGGTGATCGAGTCGAGGAAAATCACGACATCTCTGCCGTATTCGACGAGCCGCTTGGCCTTCTCGATGACCATCTCGGCCACCTGGATGTGCCGGCTGGCATTCTCGTCGAAGGTCGAGCTGATCACCTCGCAGCCGGGCCCCGCCACCTGCCGCTCCATGTCGGTGACCTCCTCGGGCCGCTCGTCGATCAGCAGCATGAAGACAAAGGCCTCGGGATAGTTGGCCAGCACCGCCTTGGCCATCTTCTGCATCAGGATTGTCTTCCCAGCCCGGGGCGGGCTGACGATCAGCCCCCGCTGGCCGAAGCCGATCGGCACGACCAGGTCGACAACCCGGGTCGAGATTTCATCGGTCTCGGTCTCCAGCTTGATCCGCTGGTCGGGATGAAGCGGTGTCAGGTCATCGAAGAAGACATGGTTGGCCAGCCGGGCCGGATCGTCGCCGTTGATCGCCTCGACTCGCAGCAGGGCGAAGTACCGTTCGCTCTCCTTCGGCGGTCGGATCTGACCGGCAACGCTCATCCCGTTCCGCAGGCCGAATCGCCGGATCTGGCTCGGGGAAACATAGATGTCGTCGGGGCAGGCCAGGTAGTGATAGTCCGGGCTGCGGAGAAAGCCGAAACCGTCGGGCAGAATTTCGAGCGTGCCCTCGCCGAACATCAGGCCGTTGAGCTTGACCCGCTCCTTGAGAATTCTGAAGACAAGATCCTGCTTCTTGATGCCGGTGACATCACCGACCTGCTCCGCACGGGCGAGTTCGATCAGTTCCCCCATCGACAGTTTCTGCAGGTCAGCAATGTTGGTATCACCCTGCTGCTTCAGCAGGTCATACCGCTCACGGACCTCAAGGTCTTCGGCATCGACCTCGGCGGCGATCTCCTCGGCGATCGAGATGGGCTCGGAATCGATCGAGCCGGCATCGGCTGGTTGGTCGGATTCGGTCGGTGCCATCAGCTATCCAAGAGTAACCGCGAGGCGGTGGGCCGCCGGCGAAACGCTCGGCTGCCCAGGCAAGACGGCGGCCTTCGGGGCCAGGAATTGGGGGTGGAGGGGAGTGGGGGCGGGAGCCGACCGCCGCAGGATTTTGCCACCCGCCCGGACGCCACCAGCAGCCTATTGGCTGTCAACGCGGCCGGCTGAGCGGCTGGAGAGTTCCTGCCAGACCCGATCGACTTGTTCCTGAGTATACGCCAAGCCAGCCGAGGTATCCACGGTCCAGCCCGGCAGCCCGGCCAGGGCAGCCGGCGAAAAACCTTTTCGCCAGGCCGCCTCGCGGGCGGCAATATCGGCCGGGGAAAGCCCGCGGGCCGCCAGCCGGGCATGCCTCACGGCATCCTCACACACAATTTGAATCAGCCGGTCGCACCGGGTGTGCCAGCCAGCCTGCACCAACAGCGGCACATCAAGTACCACGACGCCACCCGGCGCCGCGGCCGCAAGCCGCCGCTCAATGGCCGCCCGCACCCAAGGATGGACGACCGCTTCAAGCGCGGCGAGGTTGGCCGGCTGGTCAGGGTGCGTGCCAAACACCAGTCCGGCCAGTAGCTTCCGCTGCACCGTGCCGTCGCCGGCGAAAATGCTGGGCCCAAACCGCGCCCGCAGCTGCTGCTGCACCTGCGGGTCGTCGAGTGCCTCGTGGGCCAATTCGTCAGCATCGATGATCGCCGCCCCGTGTTCACCCAGCCGGTGGGCTACCGTCGTCTTACCTGCGCCGATCATGCCGACCAGGCCCACGGTCGTCGCCCCGGAAGCGTTCATTTTTCACACTCAGCCCAGCTCGCACCACTGTGAACCGTCACCTCCAGGGGCACCGTCAGTTCCATCGCCTGCTGCATCTCAGCGACTACCAGCTGCTCAATGGCGGTGAGTTCGGCTGCTGGCGTTTCCAACAGCAACTCGTCATGAATCTGGAGCACCAGGGCTGCCGCCCGCTGCTCGGTTTTGAGGCGGGCGGCCACCCGCAGCATCGCCAGCTTGATCAGGTCGGCAGCCGATCCCTGCACAATCGTGTTGACGGCGGTCCGTTCCGGCAGCGAGAGGGCGAAGACGCCGCCAGCCCCCCGCCGGCCGTTCCGGTCACGCACCCCTTCAATCGCCCGCCGCCGGCCGAGCATCGTGGTCACGCTCCGTTCCACCCGGCAGCGATCGAGCACGTCGTCCATGAAATCGGCCGCACCGGCGAACGTCTCGAAATAGGCCGCAATGAACGCTGCCGCCTCGGCCTGTGTGATCCCCAGTGCCTTCGCCAGCCCGAAGGCCGACTGGCCATAGAGAATGCCGAAGTTGACCGCCTTGGCTGTCCGCCGCATCTCGGCGGTGACCGCGTCGGGCTCGACTTCGAAGACCGCCGCTGCGGTGCGGGTGTGAATATCCTCCGCCTGCCGAAAGGCCTCGATCATCGCCGGATCACCCGACAGATGGGCGAGAATCCGCAGCTCAATCTGCGAGTAGTCGGCCGCCAGGAATTGCCAGCCGGGCTCCCCGGGCAGAAAGGCCGCCCTGATCTGCTGTCCTTCCCGGGTCCGCACCGGGATGTTCTGCAGGTTGGGGTCACTCGAACTCAGCCTGCCGGTGGCAGTAACAGTCTGGTTGAACGTGGTGTGGATCCGGCCATCCGCGGGATCGACCAGCAGCGGCAGGGCATCGACATAGGTGCTTTTGAGCTTGGCGTATTTTCGATGCTCGAGCAGTTTGGCCGGTAGCGGATGCAGCGGTGCCAGTTCCTCGAGCACCTCCGCATCGGTGCTCGGACCGGTCTTGGTTCGCTTGACCACCGGCAGGCCCTGCTCGTCGAACAGCACCGTCCGCACCTGCAACGGCGAGGCCAGTGAAAAGGGATGGCCGGCGAGGGCATGGGCCTCCTGCTCAAGCGTCTCGAGCCGGTCGGCATAGTCGGCCGACAGCTGGGCCAGCACGGTCGGATCGACCCGCACCCCACGACGTTCCATCGCCGCCAGCACCGCAACCAGCGGAAGTTCCACGTCGTGGTAAAGCGGCAGCAGCCCCGCCTCGGCCAGCTGCTCGCGGAGTGGTTCGACAATCGACGCAACGGCGACACAGACCGCGGCAGCCTGGTCGGGGTCGGTCGGCGTGTCGCTGAGGCCAGCCGGAAGCGACACCCCCACCCGGCTGACGAGGTCTGCCAGCCCCTGGTTCCGCTGCCCGGCATCGAGCAGGTGCCCTGCCAGCAGCGTGTCGAACTGCAGACCACCGACCTCCAGCCCGAGCCGGGCCAGACCTCGAAGCTGTAGCTTGAGGTCGTGGCCGATGATCGGCACCTGCGGATCGGCCAGCAACTCTGCCAGGGCTGGGGTCTGTTGCACCTGGTCGGCTGAAAACCAGGTCACATCGTCGGCAGCCGAGGTTGCCAGCATCGCCAAGCCGGTTGTCTCGGGCCGGGCAGGCGGCTGCCCCGGCTTGCTCCGCGATTCCGGCGACACGGCGGTCGCCACCACGAATGCTCCACCGGCGGTGCCAGCAGCCCGCAGCGCTCGGACAGCATCGGCGACCGCCCGCTTCGAGGTCGGCCTGCCAGCTTCCGCGGTGACCGCGTTGTCGTCCCCCAGCGGTAGCAATCCCTGCCCCCCCTGCCCCGCACCCGGTGCCGCGGCCGTCGCGTTACCGGCAGCTCCACCGGCCACCTTCGTGACCAGGCTCTTGAAACCGAGTGACTTGAGAAAGTCGGCCAACGGCTCGGCGGCTGGCTGGGGCAGCACGGCCCGGTCCCAGGGAATCTCGATCGGCGTGGCCGTCTCCAACCGAATCAGCTGCCGGCCCTGCCGGGCCGTATCCCCGTGGGCGGCCAGGTTTTCTCGTCGCTTGACCCCGCTGATGGCATCGACGTGGGCAAGAATGCCGTCGAGCGTGGCATACTTCTGCAGCAGGCCGGAGGCAATCTTCGGCCCGATGCCGGGCACCCCGGGGACGTTATCGACGGCATCGCCGACGAGCGCCAGGTAGTCGACCACCTGATCCGGCCGAATGCCCCAGTCTTTCTGCAGTTCAGCCTCACCAAGCATGGTGTTGTTTCGCAGGTTGAATAGCCGCACCTGGGGGCTGAGCAGCTGCCGGGCATCCTTGTCGGAGGTGACGAGCACGCACTCCCCGCCAGCCTCGGCGGACTGCTGTGCAATGGTGGCCAGGATGTCGTCGGCCTCATAGCCGGGAAGCTCGAGACAGGGCACGCCGACCAGTTCGAGCAGCCGGCGGACGAGCGGAATCTGTGGTACCAGATCGGCCGGCATTTCAGCCCGGGTTCCCTTGTAGTCAGGAAACTGATTGTGGCGGAAGGTCGGGCCGGCGGCATCAGAGGCGACGAGCAGATAATCAGGCCGCTTCTTCTCGAGGATGTCGAGCAGATCGCGGGTGAAGCCAAAGACGGCCGAGACGGGCGTGCCCTCGGGACTGGTCATCTCCGGCAACGCGTGGAAGAGCTGATAGATCCGCGAGAACAGATCGATCACCCAGACGGACTTGCCGGAAAGGTCGGGGCAGGCGGGTGGAGGTGAGGCTGGCATGGGAAGGAGCATATCGCGAGTTGCCTGAGGCTGCCGGAAAGCCCGGTCCGCGTGCCCGACGATTGCTGCATGAACGTCGACCGTGTGCCGTGCCGCGGTTCGTTGGCAGCCGCTCGGGGGTACCCGTGCCCACTCGCTGGACGTTCACGGCGGCCATCCAGGCCGCCGTTCTCTGCCCGTCCGCTGCGCTTCGCCATCCTGGCTTCGCTTGCGTCCAGAGCTCGCTCGTGGGCACGGGCACCCCCGAGCTCGTCGACTGATTTGTCGCGGAGGGCCGTTCTCGTCGACTGTGGTGTCCGACGGGAAGCCGGGAGCGGAAGCGACCGGACCAACAGTACGTTTGGCGTCGCTACCCCGTCGCGCAACGTAACTGCCACCCGGCGGCAGGAAGCCGCCAATCAGCACCAGCGGGCGGAGGCCCGCAAAGGAAAGACGGGCAGGACGCCAATGGTGTGCGGCACCAATTCTGCTGCCCTGATTTTGCGGCGCAGCTGTCTCTTTCCGTTCTCCCTCTCCCGCTGGGAGAGGGCCGGGGTGAGGGTGCTTTCGTCAACGTTCCGCAGCGGAAGGCACCCTCACCCGGCCTGCGGCCGGCCTCTCCCAGAGGGAGAGGCAAGATAGACAACTCTCTTTTGGTGGGGCACATACCATGCCGAACACCGTTGCCACGATGCCCGTGCTTTCCGTATCGCTAATCCACGCTCGGCGGCTCGTACTCGAAGTCCTTCCACTTCATCGCCCGCCGGAACGGTTCGATGCGGAGAACAACTTCCCCGTTTTGGAAGATGCGGACAGTGCCGCTGGTTTCGCTGACGGCAACCGCCACACTGCGGGTCCGGCGGGTGATCGCCGCCGCGGCCCAATGCCTTGCCCCCAGGCCCTTGGCCACCGACACACTTTCGGCCGAGGCATCGATGTAGCGAGCGGCCGCCTCGATCGTGCCGTCGGCACTCACCACAAAGGCCCCATCGAGCTGGGCGATCTCCTTCAGACCCTCACGAACTCGCGGATCGCTCAGCTTCCGTTCCGACCGGTTGTAGCCCCGCACCGGATCAAAGCCGGTCGAGTGGCTCGACTGAATCACCTTGCGGGCATCACCAACGACGAACAGCGTCCCGACCGGCTTGCCTTCCCGGCCCTCTCGCCCGATTTCGACAGCCATGTCCACGACCAGCTTGAGGGTCTCGAGCGGCACCTTGGTTTCGAGACTTCGCAGGTCACGGCTGGTCAACTGGCCCAGATGCTCTTCCAGCCGCAGCAGGCTGACGGAGTCCACCGTCCCCGCCTCAAACCCACTGTAGACCGCGACCACCTGGGCCTCGGGGGCGATCTTGTCATCGGCGACGCACTCCAGCAAAGCCTGGGTCAGCCGCTCATGCACCGGCAGGCCGGCGACATCGAGCAACACCCGCTCCATGCCATGATCGGAAACGCCGGCCAGGTGCGCCTCGTCCTCCGAGGCGATCAACACCGTCAGGGTGCCGAGGGCGTCCCGCAACTTGGCCCAGTCGAGCCGCTGCTCAACCATCAAGAGCAGAGCCGCCGAGCCGGTCACCTCGACCAGCCGCGCCGCAGCCTCGAGCAGTTGTTGCAGTTGCCGGGAGAGAACATGCGTGCTCATGACTGCCAGCCGACCGCGAACGCCGAAAAAAAGACCGCTCCGTGCGGTCCCGCGGTGCAAAGGTACGGGGTGTCGCCCAGCGGTTCAAGAATGCCGTCTGACTATCGGGTCCGACCGGCATCGGGCTTCTCCGCCCGCCGAACCGTGCCGTCGGGCCGGTCCGCCACCAGGGCGGGGGCGGCCTTCATCGGACCGGTGAAGGCCACAACATTCCCCGGCAGCACCACGCCCCAGACCCGTTCCTGATAGATCGACAGGGCGTGCAACGCGTGGCCGAGCGGTCCATTCTTCCAGTCGCGGTTTGCCTCCCTGGCGAGCGATACGGCGAGGAACTCGGCCGCCGTGATGATCCGGTGCTCATAGAGCATCTCCTGATCGACGGAAGCCACCAGCCACTCCAGGATGTGACCGGTCGTCTGGATCTTCCGGTCGATGTCGTCGTCGCGGTCGGCCGGATACTTGAACCACTCGGTACTGAAAGACCCGTCCCGATTCTGCAGCCGCCGCAGGGTGAGGTTCTGGTAGTCGCGAACGTAGCGATCGGCCCGCTCGTAGACACCGTCAAGTTCTCCGGTCGCCTTGAGCCGCCGCTGGCAGCCGTAGGCGAGCCCGAACAAACGATGGGTGCCGCCGCAGGGTGCCGTTCGAATCGGCTGCCGGAGTTCCTCCTGCATCAGCCGCTCCAGCGACCAGGCCTCGCCATCCCGGCTTCGCCAGGTGGCGTCGGTCGGCAGATAGTGGGCCAGGCCGATCAACGCAAACGTCAGTTCAGTGCCAGCCCGACAGTTGAGCTTTTCCGCTTCAATCAGGTCCGCCACGGTAAATTCGCGGCCTTCAAGCAGCAATGGAGACTTGGCGGAGACCCGGCACTGCGCCAGGATCGCCAGGTACTGGCCCGAGTGCCCCTGCAGCCCAACCCCATAGAGGGCATGGGGGCGGCCATCGCGAACGGTGAGCATGACCTGCCCCCGGCAGCGGCCGCCCGAGTTCATCCAGCCGATGGCATTCACCAGTTCGCCCCGCGGGCCGCCGGCACGGATCTGAGTGGGAATGCCGAACGAGACAAACCCGTGCATGATTTCCCATGGGCTGTGGTGCGAGGTGTTCAGCGGCCGACGCTGGTAGGTGGCCAGCGTCTGGGCGATTCGTACCCGCAGCCGATCCAGCCGCGCCGACTTTGGCGGTGGCGGGCCGATCGGCTTCCTGCTGGCGAAAGGGTTTGCGGCGGTCGCCGACTTCTTCCGTGAGGCCTGCTTTGCCTCGGTGCCCTTCGCCCCCACACCATCGCGAGATCCCGACGCCACCTGCTTCTGCTCATCGACAGCAGTCGGCAGAATCGGCTCATAGAGCGGCTGGGCCGCGGGCTTGTAGGACGGATCGACGGCAGTCCGGACAACATGCCGTCCGACCGCTTCTGCCGCGTTGCCAAACCTGACAACGGTCGCCCAGTCGGGCAGTTTGACGGTGATGGTTTCTTCGGCAGCCGTCTCGTCTCGCTCCGGTTCCGCCGCGGCAGCTTCCGCCCTGGCCCGCAGCCGCGTGGCCGCCTCTTTCTCCGCTTCGCTCGCTGGCGGCGGCACCGGAACGGCGATCAGTTGCGGTTTCGGTTCGGGCCGGCTGGTGAAAAACCGGTCGAGAAAACGTCCGTGACGTGGCGGCGCCGCTGCCACGTCACCGACAATCGCCGGCATCAACCACGGCCCCACGATGATGAGCCCAAGCGGCAGCAGCAGCCGCAGCCCCCACCGCCACCGTTGGCTGGTGTTCTTGGCCGGGGCATCGGAATGGGGGGTGGTGGGACAGTCGGCGAGGGGTGAGGGAGATGGCACGGTATTCAAATCTACTCGGGGGGGTTTCGGTGCGGTGCCAGCCCTGCCGGCCAACTCCAAACGGCGCCTGCATGATCACTCATTCCGCCGACTCCCGCGGCGATAGGACAAGAAACGGCCGGACCCCGCCATGATCCGGGAACATTCGGCTCACATCCCGCACAACCTGTCCGACCATCGCGTTGTAATGCTCAGGCACCTAAGGGTTATCGGCCTGCCGCACGGAGAATCGCGACGCCCCGCCCCCCCGTACGAGAACTCCACCAACCTCCCCAATCGGAATCGTGGGAACCCCCGCAACCGCACAGCTTCCCCTACACCAGCTAAGCAACTCGTTGTCGCCCGCATGCGCGGGCAGCGGCCATGGAGGGTGATGGTGTTCGGCACGGTATGTGCCCCACCAAACGAGAGTTGTCTATCTTGCCTCTCCCTTTGGGAGAGGCCGGCCGCAGGCCGGGTGAGGGTGCCTTCCGCAGCGGAACTCTCGACGAAAGCACCCTCACCCCGGCCCTCTCCCAGCGGGAGAGGGAGAACGAAAATCGACAGCAGCGTTGCAAAAGCAGGGCACAGAATCTGTGCCGAACACCATTGCCATGGATGGCGATTTTTGCGTGAAGCTGCTCGCAGGAGGCGAGCCCCCAGCCGCAGCGAGGACGTATTCGTCCGAGCGCAGGCCAAGCGGCTTGTTATCGCCCGCAAGTGCGGGCAGCGGCCATGGAGGGCGATTTTTGTGTGAAGCTGCTCGCAGGAGGCGAGCCCTCAGCCGCAGCGAGGACGTATTCGTCCGAGCGCAGGCCAAGCGGCTTGTTATCGCCCGCAAGTGCGGGCAGCGGCCATGGAGGGCGATTTTTGCGTGAAGCTAGAACAGTTTCCGCCAGGCCTCGGCCAGCGACCAGGTGGGCCGCGGGGCGTCGGGGTTGGCCGCCCATTCCCGCCAGACGTTGACGTCGTTGCCCAGATCCTCACCGGTCACGTCTTTCAAGGCCGCCACTGCCCGGTACTGGACGGCAGGGTCGGCTGCCTCGAGCGCTTCGGCCAGCACCGGCACGGCCTCGTCGTCGCCAAGGTCACCGATGGCTCGCAACGCGTATAGCCGGACGTCGATGTCGTCATCACTGCGATACCGATTGGCGAGGTGCCGGACTGCGTCTGAACCACCGATCTCGACCCAGGCATCACAGGCTGCCATGCGAACCATGGCATCGGGGTCATCCAAGCCCCCGACACAGATTGCCCGAGCGGCATCCTCGTTAAACTCGGCAGCAAGCCCGATGATTCGGGCCCTGACCCTGGGGTCATGCTCGGCGAGCATCGTGCTGACGAGTTCCTTGGTGAAGGCAGCCTGGGCAGCTGGCGTCGCGTTGCGGGCCTCCTGGGCCTGCTGTCGCAGTTCCTTGATCCGCTGGTCGGCTGTCAGCCCATATCGCTCCTTCTCCAGGGCAATCTGTTTCGCATCCTTCCAGGGCAGCGGCCCGGCACAGCCGACGAGACAGAGTCCGCTGATGAACATGAATCGCAGCCAGCGCCGTGACTGAGGTCGCCGAAACCGACCGCACGCGATCGTTATCATTCGTTGAGACATGGAAACAGAGCTCTCGGAACCGGGGGGGCGGTCGATGATGGGGCGGGAACGTAACGGCCCCGGCCACTGACCTCCAAGAGCAAAGCTGCTTCTTTGCCGCCTCCTGAACCCTCAAAAGCGGCCAGGCTGCCCATTTTCCAGATGCCTGAGCTGACAATCTGATTCCGATGGCCAATTCACACAGATCAGCCGAAACTGTGGGCATGAAGGCGACGAATTTTCAGCTGGTACAGATGCTGCGGTGGTCGGCCTGCCTGTGGGCTGTCTGCCAGCTGGCCACAGTGGCAGCCGAACCGACAGCTGTCCAGGTGGTCACCGCGGCGCTGGACGGCAGCCGCCAGGCCGTGGCGGGACGGCTGGTGGTCGAGGCCCGAGACGGCAGCCTGCTGGTCGAGACGGCGACCCAGCAGCTTGAAATTCTGGCTGGCAACGAGATCATCAGCCGGACGACATGCCCCCCGGCTGAGCCGCTTTCGCCCCGCGAACTCGGCCGCCTGACGCTGGCAGAGCTGCCCGCCGGCTTCAGCCTGCTGACCACCCGGCATTATGTGATCTGCTACGACACCTCACTCGGCTACGCCCGCTGGTCAGCCGCCCTGCTGGAACAGTTGCATCAGGGCTTTCATGCCTATTTCTCGAGGCTCGGGCTGCCCCTGAAGCCGGTTGAACAGCCACTTATTGTGGTGATCTTCTCCGATCGCCGTGCCTACGAAGCTGCGGCAGCCCAGGAGGTCGGTGCCGCCAGCCATAGTATTGTCGGGTACTACAACCAGCTGACCAATCGGATCACCACCTTCGACATCACCGGCCTCGACTCCCTGCAGGATGGTCGTACCACGTCTGCAGGCCGGGCCGGACTGGCACTCCTCTCAAGCCCAAAGGCAGCTGGTCTGGTGGCGACCCTGGTCCACGAGGCGACCCACCAGCTGGCCTTCAATGCCGGCCTCCATCGGCGGCTGGCCCCGGTTCCGGTCTGGGTCAGTGAGGGCATCGCCACCTACTTCGAGACCCCAGAGCTCACCACCACCCGAGGCTGGCGGACGATCGGCGGCATCAACCGGCCGCGGCTCGACCTCATCCGACAGCAGTTCACCCCTGGACTGCTCGACCGCATCGTCGCCAGCGACGAGCCCTTCCGCAATCCCGACCAGGCGTTGGTGGCCTATGCTCACGCCTGGGCGACGATCTCCTATCTGGTGAAACTGCGGCGGCACGAATTCGGCGACTACCTGGCGAAACTGGCAGAAAAACCACCGCTGGCGGCCGATTCGGCCGAACGCCGTCAACACGACTTTCAGGCCGCCTTCGGCTGCAGCCCGAATGACCTTGAGCAGCCGCTGCTTCGTTACCTGGCCACGCTCCCGCCGAGGGACTGACTGCGGCCAACCGGAGGGACTGTCAGAATCGCCCCAAATTTCCAGCAGATTCGGCCGGCTGGCCAGCACGAGCGGTACAATCGTTCGGAGAGAAAATGGCGACGGGCGGAAGGCCGAACCATTCTGTGGGGTGTGGTCGCGGGCAACTGACAGCGACGCCCGATCGATTGGGACGGTCGACCGCTGAGTCGCTGTCGAGTGCCGCTCTCCGTCCACCGCACATTTGCAGAGGAAGCCGGTCATGGCGAAGAGGAAAACGGCCAGCGCCGTCCAACTACTGACAATTTCGCTGATCATCTTCGTGATGCTCACCTTCGTGCTGGCGGTGACGACCTATGTCTTCTACGCGCAGAAGCAGGATGCCGTTGTTGCCGAGCAGACGGCGCGAGAGGCGACCACTGCCGCCCAGCAGAAACAGCGTGAGGCCGAGCAGGCACAGCAGAAGATGCTGACAAAGGTCATCGGTGCTGAAGACGGTCAGACAATCGACGATCTTGACGCTGAACTGTTGAGCCTCCGCGACAAGGTGAAGGGAGGGGGCGACGAAAACACGACGCCGACCTACCGCCTGCTCGTGAAAACCCTCGACGCGGCGGTCAAAACCGCCAATCAGGACAACGCCAGCCTCGCCGAAGAAAAACGCAACCTCGCCGAACAACTCACCAACGTCCAGCGGGGCCGGCGGACCGACCAGACGAAACACGACGACCAATTCAACAAAAAGGTTGACGAACTCAAGGCCGTCGCCGATGCCCGCAAACGGATGAATGATGACTTCGAAAAGCAGGTCTCTGACCTGAATCGGCAACTTGAGGCAGCCAACGAGAAGGCCGAGCGACTCAAAAGCCTGGAGGATAAAATCCGCCGCGAGGCAGGCCCCTATGTGGCCATCGACCGCCGCGACGACTTTGAGGCTGCCGACACCGCTGCCGACCAGGTCGCCATGCTGCTGGATGAACTGAAGCAGCGAGATCAGGTCATCAGCCGGCAGAACCAGGTTCTGGGTGCGATGCGAATCGCCGACCCGGCCCTGCAGGACACCATCCTGGCAGCAACGCCGGCCGACGATCGGATTGACGGCTTTGACGGCCGCATCGTCTTGGTGAATGAACTGGAGCGGTCAGTCCTGATCGACTTTCCCCGGACCATCGGCATTCGGCCCGGCATGCTCTTCTTTGTCTACAGCCCGGGCGACCAGCTGCCACTGATGGCCGACAAGAAAGGCATCCTGGAGATCGTCGCCGTCGAGTCGGGCTCGATGGCCCGGGGCCGGGTGCTGAATACGTCAACCCGCAACCCGATTCTGCTCGGTGATGCCGTCGCCACCAGCCTCTGGAGTCCGCTGATGCCGCTTGAGGTGGTCGTCGTCGGGCATGTGCAGCTCGACAACGATTCGGCCACCGATACCGATCGCCTCGAAGATCTGGTCGCCAGCGTCGGCGGCCGGGTTGCCGAGACGGTCTCGCATTCAACCTCACTGGTCGTCGATGCCGGTGAGCCGCGGCAAATCGGTGCCGTCGGTGGCCGTGAGGATTGGACCGACCAGGACAAGGCCCGCCGGCTCCAGAACCTGACCCAGGCGGCGAAGCTCGGGGTCAAGGTTGTGCGGATCGACGGCTTCCTGGAACTCTTCGGCCTCGAGCAGAACTATTTCGAGGCCGACTATCTGGTGACGCCAACCCCCTGACCGCTTTCGGCCAGGCTGCTGTCGCTTGCCGGTGCTCACGCCAGCGGTACGCGGGTGCTTTTGCCGCCGCGGCCAGTAGATGCCATACTCGGCGTTCCCAACAGCTTCTTAGCGACCAGGCCGTGGCGACCCCCTCCGGTTTCAACCGTGAGCAGTTTCGCCATCGATTGGTCAGCCAGGTTTCCGACTATCACACGCCCAGGGGTACGACGATGATTCACGTTCGACGGTGTCTGGCCAACATGCCGGTCTTGGTCTGGTTGCTCGCCTGCTTGGTCGTTTCAGGAGCGGCAGCCGCAGCCGAAGATGCCAACACTGCCGGCTTCGTCCCAATCTTCGATGGCAAGTCGCTGGCCGGCTGGGAGGGCAAGCCCGAGTTCTGGCGGGTCGAGGACGGGGCGATCGTCGGCGAGACGACGGCCGAAAACCCGACCAAGGGCAACACCTTTTTGATCTGGCGGCAGGGAGAAGTCGATGACTTTGAGCTGAAACTGGCGTTTCGCCTGCGGAACCACAACAGCGGCATCCAGTACCGCAGCCGTGATCTCGGAAATGCTGTCGTCGGTGGCTATCAGGCCGACATCGCCGAAAGCACGCAGCCGTTTTGCGGCATTCTCTACGAGGAGAAGGGCCGGGGCATTCTGGCCCGACGCGGGCAGCGGATCACGGTCACGGCCTCCGGTGAAAAAGAGCCTGGGGAGCTGATCGGCACGCCGGAAGAACTTGGCAAGGCGATCAAGGCGGGCGAGTGGAACGACTATCTCATCGTCGCCCGCGGCAACCGTCTGCAGCACTTCATCAACGGCCAGCTGATGTCCGAGACGGTGGATGACCAGGCTGAGAAACGATCCATGCAGGGCATTCTGGCGCTGCAGCTGCATGCTGGTCCGCCGATGAAGGTCGAGTTCAAAGACATCCAGCTGAAACGACTGAAGCTGGCCGACGGCCGCAAGAAGCTGGTGCTGCTGGCCGGCCCGGCGAGTCACCGTCAGGGTGACCATGAGTTTCGGGCCGGCTGCCTGCTGTTCAAGAAGTGCCTCGATGCCGCCCTGCCGGAACAGCTGGTGACCGCGGTCTACACCAATGGCTGGCCGGAGGATCCAACCGCCTTTGACAATGCCGATGGCATCTTGATGTTTGCTGATGGAGGCGGCAGGCATCCGGTGGTGCAGAGCAACCGGCTGGCGCAGATCGACGCCCTGGCCCGCCGCGGGGTTGGCATTGCCTGCCTGCATTACGGCGTCGAAGTGCCGAAGGAAAAGGGTGGCCCGGAGTTCCTCAACTGGATTGGGGGCTATTTCGAGACCAACTGGTCAGTCAATCCACACTGGACGCTCGCCGCCACCGAACTGGCCAGCGATCATCCGATCTGCCGCGGGGTCGAGCCGTTTGAAGTCAACGACGAGTGGTACTACCACATGCGGTTCCGCGAGCCGGCCGACGCCGTGACGGCCATCCTGTCGGCTGTGCCGCCCGACAGCACCCGCGAGCGGCCGGACGGCCCCCACAGCAACAACCCGACAGTGCGGGCCAACAAAGGGGCCCGTGAGGTGTTGGCCTGGGCCTATGAGCGGCCTGACGGCGGCCGTGGCTTCGGCTGTACTGGAGGCCACTTCCATAAAAACTGGGGCAATGACGAGTTCCGCCGGCTGATGCTCAACGCCCTCGTCTGGACTGCTGGGCTTGAAGTGCCCACGGCTGGCATTCCGTCAACCGTCACCCCGGAGGAACTTGAAGCCAACCTCGACCCGCCCCCGGCGGCCCGCAAACCGAAGCCGGCAGCCAAGCCGGCGGCCGCAAAGACGCCGGCACAGGCAGCGGCCTGACTACCACCGGACGTTTCCTTATCCGTTCCCTGTTTGACCCCCCAAGGAGAAAGCCACCATGCCCAAGCTGACCGTTGATGGAGTTGGTGAATTCGAAGTGCCCGCCGGCAAGCGGCTGGTCAACGCTCTGGTTGATGAGTGTGGCGTCGATCAGCTCCACGCCTGCGGCGGCTTCGCCCGCTGCACCACCTGCCGGGTGGAATTCGTGGCCGGTGAGCCGCAGAAGATGACCAAGGCAGAAAAAGAGGTGCTCGACGCCAAGGGGCTGTCGGCCACTCCGGGCGTGCGGCTCTCCTGCCAGATTGCCTGCGATGCCGACATGACCGTGAAGGCCATCTGCCGGCTGGAAGGCTCTGGCCGCGCCGACGCCGGCAGCCGCCCCGGCGACGCCATCGAACCCGCCCCCGAGTGGGTTTAGCGGGGCTGCTGCCTCGCGGCTCGTACGCGATTTCGTGGATGCCGCCGAAGGAGGCGAGCGACTCGATGTCTGCGATCAGGCAACTGCGGAAATAGTCGCCTAGCCCAGGCGACTGCCGCTCATAAAACCATTGGCCTTCGGCGATATCAGCTTCAGCATCGGAGGAAATGCTGACAATCATCGGCTGAGCTGCATCAAGCGGGCCTTCGCATCTGGGTGAGCCAACGGTTCGGCTGTTCCTACCGGGCGAGAGGCTTACGGAAGTGCCGTTGACCGTCCTATCTCTCCCTCGCCCTCGTTCTTGCGATCTTCGGTGCAGGACAGTCTGTGAGCCGGAAGACCGCTGTGGAAGGACGTTGACCTGAGCGAGCATGCAGTTTGACGAACCGCCACTCGACATGTACAGTTAATATGTACGCTTCGTATGGACATTAAGGGTGTGAGATGACCGGCGTAAACGTGACAACCCTACGGCAGCACCTGCCGGAATACCTCGCCCGGGTCGCACGAGGGGAGCGGCTTGCCGTGACGCTCCGCGGGCGGGTGATCGCGGAAATCTCCCCACCGACGCCGCAGCCGGACGCCGCCGAGGCGGCCCGCGGCCGCTTGAAAGGTAGCCTGCTTCGCTACGACGAGCCATTCGAGCCACTCTTGCCTGCAGACGACTGGGACATGAACCATTGATCGTCATTGATACCCATGTTTTGGTGTGGTGGCTTACTCGTGCTCCAGGCCTTTCCCGGAAGGCCGAGCGGACGCTCACGGCACATGATGGACCCGGGCAGATTGTCGTCTCCGCAATCAGTCTGCTTGAAATCGCGACTGCCGTACGACGCGGCCGGCTTCAGCTCAGCATGCCGTTGGACCGGTGGCTAGCGGACATGCGCAGCCTGCCCGAGATCAAGATTGAGTCGGTCTCCGCCGAGATTGCCGTCTTTGCCGGCGGCTTGGCGGAACCGATGCACGGCGACCCGGCTGACCGACTCATCGTGGCGACGACCTCCGCGCTTGATGTGCCCTTGGTGACCGGTGACAAAAAACTTCGGGCATACCGGGGGATCAAAACAATTTGGTAAGGGCAGCATCGATCGCGGCGACCGCGTGGGCCAGTTCCGGCTCGCCGTGCACCGCCCCGACGTACCAGCGGCCGCCGGGCGGGCCACGAGCGGTTGATACCGGAGGCGGTTCAAACGATTCGCTCTGGTATATGAGGCTCGTATAAAGTCCCCCGCTTCTGTACAGGGTATCCGCAGCAACCCGAGGTTGCACAAGAGTGCGAAGGCCACGGATGGC
>CALAZQ010000098.1 GCA_937926325.1 uncultured Planctomycetaceae bacterium
TGCGTCCAGCGTACTGCCGGTCCGGTCGCTTCCGCTCCCGGCTTCCCGGGGGGGACTGTGGTGTTTTTGCAGAGGAAGATTCGCGAGTGAGCCGATGAAGATTACGATTGGGTAAGGATATTTGACATCATGCCGACACTCAGCACCGAGGATGCCGCTGCCGCCGCCATCGACCTCGACCTGGTCGAATCGGCCGAACTGGCCTCGGTCTGGCGGGAGCTGGGCAGCCACGACGTGCCGCTCGATCAGCTCGGTGCGGCGATGGTGCGGCGAGAGCTGCTGACGGGTTATCAATGGGACCGTCTGAAGGGGGGCTATCGGCAGGGCTTCTTCTTCGGCCGGGCGAAAATCCTCTATCAGGCGGGGGCCGGCTCGTTCGCCCGGGTCTATCGGGCCATCCATCTCGATTCGGGCGACATCCTCGCCGTAAAGGTGCTCCGCAAGCGGTTTGCCTCAGAAGCCGACAAGTGCGAGCTGTTCCTCCGCGAAGGCCGCATGGGCCTGATGCTGCGGCACCCGGGCATCGTGCGGATCGATGACGTCGGCAAGGAGAACAACAGCAGCTACATCACGATGGAGTTTGTCGAGGGGCAGACCCTCCGTGAGCTGGTCAAAATTCGGGGCGGGCTCGACCTGGCCCGCGGCATCGACATGACGATACAGCTGGTGGAGGCCATTCAATACGCCCATGCCGAGGGCGTGACCCACCGCGACCTCAAGGCCTCCAACGTGCTGGTCTCGGCGACGGGCAAGGCCAAGCTGGTCGACTTCGGCCTGGCGAGTTTTGTCGAGGGCAAGGGGAAGAAGCCCGACGAGGTGGGCAAGCTCCGCACCGTCGACTACGCCGCCCTCGAGACAGCCGGCGGGGTCCGCGGCGATGATGTCCGCAGCGACATCTTCTTTCTGGGCACGCTGATCTACCTGCTGCTTAGCGGCAAGGCCGCGATGCCCGACACCCGCGACCGGTCGGCCCGGGCCGATCCCCGCCGGTTCGGCCAGATCGATCCCCTCGGCAAGGTGGCCCCGCATCTGCCGCGTGACCTGGCTGACGTCGTCGGCAAGATGCTGACGGTGAAGCCGAAGGACCGCTATCAGACCGCGATGGAAGTGCGGCAGGCGCTCGAGCCGATTCGCGTGCGGTACGGGGCCGCCGACGAAGCGGGGCAGCAGCGGCGGGTGGCCCAGGCAATGGCGGCCCAGCCCAAGGCCGCGGCGGGAACCGACAAGCCCAAGATCATGCTGGTCGAGGTCTCGGGAAAATCCCAAGACTCGCTCCGGCAGTTCTTCACCGAAAAGGGTTTCCGGGTGCTGGTCACCGAAAACCCCCGCCGGGCCCTGACCCGGTTTGAGACAGTCCCGCGGCCGGCCAGTTTGCTGCTGCTCAGCAGCCAGGTGCTGGGCCGGGAGGCGGTCGAGGTCTTCAACGCCCTCGCCCCCGACCCCTACCTGAAGAAAATCCCGGCCGTGCTGATCGCCAGCGAACGGCAGCTGGAGCTGGCGGAAGATGCGGCCGAGGACAACCTCCGCCGCGTCTTGATGATGCCGTTCAAGGCATCAGGCCTGCTCCAGCTTGTGCAAGAGCTGATTGCTGCCGCCGGCTGAGGGCTGGGGGCTGGCCAGCGACTCGAGCCACGCGACCAGTTCAGCGGCCAGCCGCTCGCGGTCAAGGCGGGTTTCGGCCAGTCGCCGGGCAGCCTGCCGATGCCGGGAAAGCTGTTGGGCAGATGCCGTCAGCGTCCCAATCGCCGCCGCCAGGCTGTCGGGCTCGGCGTCGTCGGCCACCACTCCCGCCTCGGCGGCGGTCACCAGGTCGGCCAGTTCGCCCGCCCCCGCCAGCACCACCGCCAGCCCCGCCGCGGCATAGTCGCTGGCGACAGCGGGCAGTGGGAACCGGTCCAGCAGGCCCGGCAGCACCAGCCCGGCCTGACAGTCGGCCAGCAGGCCGACATAGCGGGTGCGGTCAACCGGGCCCAGCACGGCGATGCGGCACGACCCCTTCAGCAGCGGTGCCGCCGCCTCCAGCCGCGGCATCCAGCGGCCCCGGCCGACCACCCGCAGCTCGGCATTGACCCCGCGGCTGCTGAGGGCCCGGGCCAGATCGACCAGCCGCAGCAGGTCGGCCTTGTCGTCGAGGTCGCCGGCGACGGCAATCGCCAGCGGCGGCGACGGATCGACCGGTGGCTGGCCGTTGCGGCCCGGTGCCGGTACCCGGTCGATCAGCGGTCGCGGTGGCACATAGTCCTGGACGTACGAGCCGGTCGGCACCACTTTCA
Source organism: uncultured Planctomycetaceae bacterium (assembly GCA_937926325.1). Taxonomy (GTDB): domain Bacteria; phylum Planctomycetota; class Planctomycetia; order Pirellulales; family UBA1268; genus UBA1268. The sequence goes on from CALAZQ010000098.1 coordinate 2,274, forward strand.
GCGGCAGTTTCGCCGTTTCGGGCGACACCAGCTGGTTGGCGGTGGTCTGCGAGCCAGCCAGCAGGGCGTCGGCCTGCCCCAATAGCTGCCGCTGCTGCCGGCTGATGGCCGGGAATCGCACGGCCGCCACTGCCGCCGCCAGCCAGGCCGGGCCGGGGATCAGCGGCCGCAGCGGCTCGGGCCACCATTCGGTGACGTCCACCACCAGTTCGGCGTCCAGCCGGCGGGCAACCCGCACGGCCGCATCGACGGTTTCCGGCGGTGGCAACGTCGCCACCAGCAGGTCGGGCCGGCCCAACTGTCCCGCGGCAACCGCCTCGCAGGCGACCCGCTCGAAGGTGCGGGCAAAGTCGCGGTGGCTGGCGAACCGCGCGAGGGAAAATTCCTGCCGATAGCGACGGGCGGCCACCAGCTTCACCTGAAAGCCCTCTTCGGCGACGATCTGCAGCGGCGGCGTGCGGCCAATTCCCCGGGTGTGGCTGAAACTGCTCGTCCACCAGATCACCTCATGGCCGGCCGCCACGAGTGCCCGGGCGACGGCCCAGGTTCGGGAGGGCAGCAGCCCTTCGCCGGGAATGGCCCCGATCGGATCGACCAGCCAGACCAGCCGCCGGGCGGCATGCCGCTGTTCCGGCTGCCACCGTTCGGTGGCAGCGGTTTCGGTGGCAGGCGAATGGTGGGGCGCATGAAACAGCATCGCGAAATGGTAGCAAACCTCACACAAAAGAAATGCGTGCCCGTTTTTTCCGGAAGCGTGACTTTTCTGAACCGGCCGGGCATAATTTTGGTTGCGGTTGCTCAACGACCGTTGGTGCCGCCGGGCCGCTGTCAGGGGCCGGCTCGGGGGCATTTTTGAAAGCACCATTCATGCGCAGGTGTCTGTGCAGGCATGGCCTGTTCGCGGGCGTGCCGCAGATTCAATTCTGGTGTGCCCGCTTGGTATTTTGGGCCTGGGCAGGGCATATTGAGGCGGCTGCCGCATCTCGCTGCGGGTCGGGCGGCCGCCGGTCATGGTATGATTCAGCCGGGTGGGTACCCCGGCTGGCAGCCGCCGGCGACATTCGGCAATCAGGTCCCGGGCGTTTGCTGGGCGGGCCTGAGGCAGCCCACTTTTCGTGAACCGCGTTGGAACGGACGACACCCATGAGCGTTGCGGCCTCCCCCGAATTCGCCCACGTCGAAAAGCTGCTGAAGGTGGCCTTCGACAACCACGCCACCGAGCTGCGGCTGTCGGGCGGGGTGCCGCCGATGCTGCGGATCAACGAGCAGCTGCGGCAGCTGAAGATCAAGCCGATCGCCGAAGCCGAGCTGGCCGGCCTGATCGCGGCGGTGATGCCGGCGGGGGCCGACCCGCAGCGGTTTGTCTTCGACTCCTCCCACGGCCCGATCGTCGGCTCGGTGGTGGACGTTTCCGGCACCAAGGTGCTGGTGCTGCAAAAGTCGGACGAGCCGGCCGCTGCCGCTGACGGCGACCTGCCGCTCGAACTGGACATGCAGGAGGAAGAGCGGGATGAGCCCGGCTCCGGCGTCCGGGTGCGGTCGGTCGAGGACGACTTTGCCATGCCCGAAGAGGCCGGCGGCACGATCCAGATCGACAAGCTGCTCACCGCGGCGGTGAAGGGAGGCGTCAGCGACATCCACATCACCGTCGGCCAGCCCCCGGTCTTCCGGCAGGACGGCGGCATGAAGCCGCAGAAAACCAAGGTGCTTTCTGCCGACGACACCAACGGCCTGATGAAGTCGATCACCCCCGAACGCTGCCAGGCCGAACTCGCCGAAATGGGGGGCACCGACTTCGGCTTCGCCTTCGGCGACATGGCCCGGTTCCGCGTCAGCGTGTTCAAGCAGCGGGGCTCGGTGGCGATGGTGCTGCGGCAGATTCCCAACAAGATGCTCACGCCCGAGCAGCTCGGCGTGCCGGAGGTCTGCAAGCGGATGGTCACCCGCCCCCGCGGCCTGTTCCTGGTGACCGGCCCGACCGGCTCGGGCAAGTCGACCACGCTGGCCAGCCTGATCGACTACATCAACAACAAGTACGACCACCACATCATCACGATCGAAGACCCGATCGAGTTCTATCACTACTCGAAAAAGAGCACGGTCAACCAGCGGGAGGTCGGCACCGACGTCACCGGCTTTGCCGAGGCCCTGCGGCGGGCCCTGCGGCAGGACCCCGACGTGATTCTGGTGGGTGAGCTTCGCGACCTCGAAACGATCGAGGCGGCCATCTCGGCGGCCGAAACCGGCCACGTCGTCTTCGGCACCCTGCACACCAGTTCGGCCCAGGGCACCGTCAACCGCATCATCGACGCCTTCCCGACCAATCAGCAGGAGCAGATCCGCACCCAGCTGTCGACGGCGATCATCGGGGTGGTCTCGCAGGCGCTGCTCAAGAAGATCGGCGGCGGCCGGGTGGCGGCCTATGAAATCCTGGTGGTCACCCCGGCCATCGGCAACCTGATTCGCGAAAACAAAACCTTCCGGATCAACTCGGCCATTCAGACCGGCACCAAGCTGGGCATGCAGCTGCTCGACGACCATCTCTTCAGACTCTGGAAAGAGAAGAAGGTGGCCGAAGAGGATGTGATGTACAAGTCGCAGAGCCCCGACGACCTGATGAAGCGGATCGCCGACGCCAAGAAGGGCATCTTCGAGGACGAAGCCGAGATTGCCCGGCGGGCCCAGCGGGAGCTGAACTCGAGGTAGCACCATGGCACTGAAGCGACTGGGACAGATCCTGACCGACCTCGGGCTGATCGACGACGAGCAGCTTGAGCAGATGCTGGCCGAGCAAGAGGCCCGCGGCGGCGAGCTGCTGGGCCGGGTCGGGGTGTCGCTGGGCTTCTACAGCGACGAGCAGCTGGGCGAGGCCCTGGCCGAACAGTGGAACACCCTGTTTGTCACGCTCTATGACAAGCAGATCACCCACGAGCTGATCGAGATCGTCAGCCGCACCATGGCCGAGATGTATCGGGTGGTGCCGCTGGAATTGAAGGACAACCGGCTGACGATCGCCACGGCCGACCCCCAAAAAATTCAGATTGCCGACGAACTGCGGGTGTTCCTCGGCTATGACATCGGCGTGGTGGTGGCCACCGATGCCGAGATCGACAAGGCGATTGAAAAGTTCTATTCCGGCGAGGTCGACACGGTTGAGTCGATCGTCGACGAAATGGAGCACGACAAGGACCTGGCGGCGGCCTCGAAAGAGGTCGGCAACGACGGCCCGATCGACCTGACCAGTGCCGAGGCGATGGCCGACTCGGCTCCGGTCCGCAAGCTGCTCAACCTCGTGCTGCTGATGGCCATCAAAGAGAATGCCAGCGACATCCACCTCGAGCCCTTCGAAGATGCCTTCCGCATCCGCATGAAGGCCGACGGCGTGCTGCAAGAAATGGTGCCGCCGCCCAAGCACCTCTCCTTTGCGATCACCACCCGCATCAAGGTGATGGCCAACCTCGACATCGCCGAACGGCGGCTGCCGCAGGACGGCCGGATCGAGCTCACCGTCAGCGGCCACCCGGTCGACCTGCGGGTCAGCGTGCTGCCGACGCTGTTTGGCGAAAGCGTGGTCATGCGGGTGCTCGACCGCGGCGTCGTCTCGCTCGACCTCGACAAGCTGGGCATGGACGAGGGCATTCTGCGACGGTTCCGCGAGGTGATGGTCCGGCCCAACGGCATCATCCTGGTGACCGGCCCGACCGGCTCGGGCAAGACCACCACGCTCTACTCGGCCCTGTCGGAACTCAACGAGCCCGACGACAAGATCATCACCACCGAAGACCCGATCGAGTACGACATCGAGGGCATCGTGCAGGTACCGATCGACACCGAGATTGGCGTCACCTTCGCCGCCGCCCTGCGGGCGATTCTGCGGCAGGACCCCGACCGCATCCTGGTGGGCGAAATTCGCGACGTCGAAACGGCCGAGATCGCCGTCCAGGCCGCCCTCACCGGCCACATGGTCTTCTCCACCCTGCACACCAACGACTCACCCGCCACGGTCACCCGGCTCCGCGACATGGGCGTGCAGCCGTTCCTCATCACCGCCACGGTCGAGGCGATTCTGGCCCAGCGGCTGGTGCGGCGGATCTGTGCCAACTGCAAAGAAGAGTACGTCCCCGACGCCGACACCCTGGCCGACCTCGAACTGACCAGCGACCAGATTGTGGGCAAGAGTTTCTTCCGGGGCCGCGGCTGCGATAAATGCAGCGGCACCGGCTACAAAGGCCGGCTGGGCCTCTACGAACTGCTGATCATGAACGACGACCTTCGCGACCTGGTGATTCGCAACGCCTCGACCGAGGAGATTCGTGACCTGGCCCGCAAAGGGGGCATGGTCACCCTCCGCGACTCAGGCATGTTCAACATGTTCGCCGGCCACACCACGGCCGACGAGGTGATTCGCGAGACCATTCTCGAGGCCTGACCGCCCCCGCTTCCCGACCACCCAGACCTGACCGAGACCAACCCATGCCCACGTTCATGTTCGAAGCCATCGACGCGGCCACCGGAAAGGAGATCCGGGATACCGTCGATGCCAGCAACGAGAACGAAGCCCAGGCCACGATCCGGTCGATGGGCTACATGGTCACCAAGATCAAGGCCCAAAAGAAAAAGGGGGCGGCCGCCGCCGGCAAGAAGCCGGGCCGCACCTTCGCCTTTGGCAAGGTCAAGCAGAAAGACCTCACCCTCTTCACCCGCCAGCTCTCCATCCTGCAGGACGCCGGCCTGCCGATCCTTCGCAGCCTGAAGGTCCTGGGCGAAATGCAAAAGCCCGGCGCCCTGAAAAACTCGCTGATGGACTGCTGCGACGAGATCGAGGGCGGGTCCACCCTCTCCGAGGCCATGTCGAAAAGCCCCAAGGCCTTCGACCGGCTCTATTGCAACATGATTCGGGCCGGCGAGGCGGGCGGTGCCCTCGAGGTGATCCTCCGCCGGCTCTCAGAGTTCATGGAGCGGGCCAGTGCCCTCCGCCGCAAGGTCAAGGGCGCCATGGTCTATCCCGTCGTGGTCGTCACCGTGGCGGTCGGCATCCTGACCTTCATCATGCTGACGATCGTCCCGCAGTTCAAAAAGATCTTCGACGACTTCGGCAGCGAACTGCCGGCCATGACCCAGTTTCTGATCGACACCTCCTCGATCATCGGCACCGGCCGGCTCGACGGCACCGAAGAAAACCCGGGCCGGCAGGTGCTGCCGCTGCCGGGCTACATGATGCTGCCGATGGCCCCCTTCATCTTCTTCTATTTCATCAAGCTGATCCGGCTCAACAGCTATGGCGCCATGGGCTGGGACCTGTTCACCCTCAAGATGCCGATCTTCGGCCAGCTGGTCGAAAAGAACCTGGTGGCCCGCTCCTGCCGCACCCTCGGCACCCTGCTGGGCGCCGGCGTGCCGATCCTGGAAGGGCTGAACATCACCAAAGAGACCACCGGCAACCGGATGTTCGAGAAGATGTACACCCACGTCTCCGACCGCATCCGCGATGGTGAGTCGATTGCCGCCCCGATGAAAGAGGCGTCCGTGCCCCCCTTCCACCCGATCGCGATGTTCTTTTGGACGCTGTTCGTGCCGGGCATCGGCGCCCTGCTTTACATGGGCAAATACAACAAGCCGGTGCTCGACGACCTGGTGGTCAACATGGTGGACGTCGGCGAAGAGTCGGGCGAACTCGACACCATGCTCTACAAGGTGGCCGACACCTACGACGAAGAGGTGGCGGTGCTGACCGAAAGCCTGACCAGCCTGATGGAGCCGCTGCTGATCATCTTTCTGGGTGGTGCGGTCGGCTTCATCGTGGTGGCCTTGTTCCTGCCGCTGATCAAACTGATTCAGGATTTGTCATGAGCAATCGTTTTATGGGACCACGAGCGGGTTTACCGCACCCTCTGGGAGAGTGCCAAACCTCTTATCTCCCTCTCCCTCTGGGAGAGGGCCGGGGTGAGGGTGCTTCCCCCTGCGAAACCCAGCGACTCATACCCCAACATCAAACGCGGCTCGCGGCTGCCCACGCCGCCCCGCCGGACGTTCGCTCCGGGCATCGTGCCCTCCGCTCACTCGACACTGGCTGGCGCTCCGCCATCCTGGCTCCGCTGGCCAGTGACGCCGGCAGAGCGGCATGGGCAGCCCCTCGCGGGCAGCAACAAGTGGGTGACGAACGCAACTCTCTCCACCTCCCGTTGATAGAAGGCCAAACCTCTTCTCTCCCTCTCCCTCTGGGAGAGGGCCGGGGTGAGGGTGCTTTCCGCAGCACAATCAAAACCCCCAAATCACTCTCCGCCCAACCAACCCGAGCGGCCTTTACCCTCGTCGAACTTTTGGTCGTCATCGCCATCGTGGCCATGCTCGCCGCCCTCGTCACCCCAGCCGTCTTCAACGCCCGCCGCTCCGCCCAGAACGCGGCGATCAAGGCCGAGATCGACATGCTGCACATGGCGATCATGCACTACAAGAATGAGTATGGGAGTTTTCCGCCGGGCGTTGATGTGGCTCCGCCTCCGCAATTCGCGGTAACGCGTTCATCAACGAACAAAGCTGCTTTACATGTCCAGCGGCTTTTTCCGCGGACTCCAGCGT
>CALAZQ010000099.1 GCA_937926325.1 uncultured Planctomycetaceae bacterium
ATTCGGTAGCGGTGAACCGAAAATCCTGCCAACGCCCGACGACGAAGCAACAATAGAGTCTGTCTCACCAGTCATCCGCCGTCCCCCTCACCGAGGAGCCCCAATGCCGACCCACACCGTCTCTGTCAACGGCACGACACTGGCCGTCGAAACCTGTGGCAGCGGGCTGCCGCTGGTGCTGCTCCACGCCTTTCCGCTTGATCACCGCATGTGGACACGGGTGCTGCCGCTGGCCGACCATCTGCGGCTGATCATCCCCGACCAGCGGGGGTTTGGCGAAAGTGTCTCTCGTAACACTGCCGCGGCCGAACCGGCCAGCATTGAACAACTGGCCGACGATGTGGTCGGCCTGCTCGATGCCCTGCATGTTGATGAGCCCGCCGTGATCGTCGGCGTATCGATGGGCGGCTATGTCGCCCAACAGGTGGCGGCCCGCCATCCGGACCGGGTCCACAGCCTGGTGCTCTGCAACACGAAGTTCGCCGCCGACACACCCGAGGCAAGGGCCGGCCGGGCCGACCTGGCTGCGCGGGTCGGCCGCGTCGGCCAGCGGATTCTCGCCGAGGCGATGATTCCCAACCTGCTGGCCAGCGCTGCACCGGCGAACGGACAATCCGACCGAGCCGCCACCGAGCAGCTGCTTCACGAGATCATCACCAGTCAGCCGGTGGCCACCATTCAGGCAGCCCTGGCCGCCCTTGGCGAGCGACCCGACATGACTGCGGCAATGCAGCAGTGCAAGCTGCCGGTGCTGCTGGTCTGTGGGGCCGAAGATGCCATTACTCCACCGGCGGTGATGGAAGAGATGGAGGCGAGCCTGCCGCAGGCCCGACTGCTGGTGGTCCCGGAGGCGGGCCATCTGATTCCGCTTGAGGCTCCGGAAACCTTCTGCGAGGCCCTGTTGGCATTTCTGGGTCTACCGACGGAAACCGCCGCCCGGTCGGTGGGCGGACGCGATTAGCGGGAGGCGTCCACCGGTCCGTCATGAAGGGCGGGCGGCCTGGTCGCCTTTCGCGTCCATCCGCTTCGGCCTCACGCAGTTTTTCCCGCAGCATGCGGCGGGCCTCGGGGTCGTTCTTCAGCGTCTCCTCGATCGCCGCCTCGCGGCGGGCCCGCCAGGCGGCCCGTTCGGCATCGCGGTCGGGCACCACTGCCGTTGCCTGCCCCAGCCAGAAGCCGGCCCCGATGGCGGTCAGCACCACCACCGCCGGGGCCAGCCACTGCCAGAGGTCGTGCCGCAGCGTGGTGAAGCGACTTTCCCGCCGCCTCGGCCCCCGGCCGGCTCCGCTGGCCTGCACTGCCACCATCTCGATGGTGGTGGCCAACAGCTCCTCAGGCGGTTCGGCCGGCGGCAGGGTATCGAGCACCTGCCAGAGTTCCCCGAGGTCGGCAGCTGGGGTGTCAGGCCCCGAGACCTGCGTCGCGGCCAGCCTGTCGTCCGGTTCACTCACGGCTGTGCCTCCGGCTCGGCCAGGTAGGGGGCCAAGGCCTCCCGCAGCTGCTCGCGGGCCCGGAACAGCAGCGACTTCACCGCCGGCACCGACAGCTTCATGGCCGCAGCAATTTCTTCGTACGAGCAGTGCTCGAACTTGGCCAGCAGAATCACCATCCGCTGCCGTTCGTTGAGCGTGGCGATCGCCTGCTGCACCACAGCCTGCAGTTCGGCCCGGGCCAGCTGGCGGGTTGGCAGCAGGCCACTGGCGGCGACGGCCAGTTGTTCGAGCCCCACCATGCTGCCGGAGGCCGACGGGCTGGCCACGGCACCACGTTCCTTGCGGCGATAGGCCCGCTGCCGCAGGTCGCTGGCGAGGTTATTGGCAATGGTGTGAACCCAGGTGGTGAACTTCGCCTTCGGTTCGTAGCGGTGGCGGGCTCGATAGACCCGCATGAAGACCTCCTGGGCAAGGTCTTCGGCGGTGGAGTGGTCGCCGGTCTGATGCAGGAACAGCGTCACCAGCCGCGGCTGCCAGAGACTGACCAGCTGCTCAAAGGCTTCGGCATCGCCATCACGAACCCGCAGCATCAGTTCAGTTGACGGATCGATCGCGGTGGACATGGCAACGACCGGAAGGCCAACAACCCCACGGCCCGGCTGACGCCGGACAACCGCACCATCATACCAACGCCCCGCCCGCTCACACGTTCCGCGGCCCGCCGCCATTGCACGATGGAAGCCGGGAGCGGAAGCGACCGGAC
>CALAZQ010000100.1 GCA_937926325.1 uncultured Planctomycetaceae bacterium
TGCGGAACGCGATCAACCCGATCCGGGTGCTCCACGAGGCAGTGGCCGCCGCGGGTATCGCCCCAACCGGCCCACTGCTGCCACTGCTCAATCCGGTGGAGGAGGAACACCGCCCCGCCATCGCCGCCGCCGCCAAAGCGTTGCTGGCCGCTCAGGCCTGACGGCTGCGTACGGTCGTCATTCGCGATCGTCGGCTTCGTCGGTATCAGCGAGCGTGTCCCGAATTTCCGCCAGGGTAAGGCGGCGGCCCTTGAGCCCCTGAACCCGCCGGCAGCGGTTGACCGCAGCAGCGGCGAAAAGCTGATAGCCGGCAGGCGTGACCTGGGCCGGTCGCAGCAGACCGAGCTTGAGCCAGTGACGGATCGTCGGCACCGTCTCGCCCACCAGCTGAGCGAGCTGACCAATTTTGAGCAGTCGTTCGCTAGGTACCGCTGCCTTGCTGTCCCCCTGATCGGTGCGACCCGCCACCGCCTCGAGATAGATATCGAGGGAACGATCGACGGCACGACCGATGAGGCTGTCGAAGGCCGTCCGGGGGCCACCCAACTGAGCCGCTTCAATCGCCCCGAGGTACGCGATGCGGTCCCGGGGCCGGATGATGGCGGGGGGAAATCCGTGGCTCATCAGCAGGCAGTTCATCAACAATCGGGCCGTGCGGCCGTTACCGTCGATAAAGGGATGAATGCTGACAAGCCGGTAGTGGGCCGAAGCAGCCAGGTCGACGGGATGCAGGTCACGGCGCGACACCAGCCAGTCACAGAATTCCTGCATCAGTTCCGGCACCCGCCGTGGATTTGGAAAGACGACGGTGGAGCCGGCAACGCGGACCGCGACATCCCGGTAGCGGCCCGCATTGGCGTCATCGATCCCCGCAAGCACGCACTCGTGAAGCTGCAGAAGCTCTTGCTCGGTGAGAGTTTGCGACGACTTCACCAGCGTCGCCACGAAGTCAATTGCTCGGGCATGGTTGGTCGCTTCAAGATGTTCCCGGAGCGTCTTGCCACCAACAGTCAGCCCTTTCTCGAGCACAACTGCCGTCTCGCGGCGTGACAGCGTGTTGCCCTCAATCGCGTTACTGGTGTAGGTCAGCTCGACTCGAAACCAGGCATCGAGATTGCGGACCAACTCCGCCGGCAGCGGCCGCCACCGATCGAGTTCCTGTTTCTTGGCATCAAGGGTAGCGAAATCCATCCATCAACTATAACCTTATGGTTTATGGATGGAAAGTTTTTGGCTTTCATGTCGAACCGGCCACAAGGTTTCGCTGGAACCAGACCTTAGACTCGTAAAAACCTGTTTCGGCTGGAGATATCCGCGAAGTGTTTGTTCTGTTCCGCTGGTGACCCGATGTCGGCATTGCCGGACCATTCCTGCCGTCGCGTCTGTCATGTGACTCACCTCAGCCGGCGGTGGCTGGTGCTGGTAGGGGTGGTGCTGGGTCTGCTGAGCAGCCCCCGGCTGGCTGTGGCGGTAGAGTCCTCTCCAGCGGCACGAGCCGCCTATGCCTCAGCGGCAGCGCTACAAAACCGCGAGGCCTGGGATCTTGCCGCCGAAGAGTGGCAGAGCCTCATTGCCGACTATCCTGATGATCCGCTGGTGGCCAAAGCCCGCTATTACCTCGGTATCTGCCAGTTGAAGGCGGGCGACTGGCAGGCAGCGGAGCAGACCCTGGCCCAGGTGGCTGGCAGCACCGCCGACGCCGACACTCTGGCCGCTGCCCGCTGGGAGCTTGCCCGCGGACGCTTCCGCGCCGCCCAGGCAGCCGGCAAGCCAGCGGCCTTTGCGGCTGCGGCCGACAGCCTGCGGCAGTTCCTCACGCAGCATCCAGAACATCCCGAAGCCGACAGTGCCGCCCACCTGCTGGGCGAGGCAGCCTGGCAGGCAGGCCAGCGGAAGGAGGCCATCGCCGTCTGGCAACGCTTCCGCAGCCAGTACCCGCAGTCCAAGCGGCTGCCCGAGGTGCTCTATGCCCTCGGGGTGGGCCTGGTCGAACTCGACCAGCCGGCCGAGGCGGTCGCTGTCTTTGCAGCGTTTGCCAAGCAGTTCCCC
>CALAZQ010000101.1 GCA_937926325.1 uncultured Planctomycetaceae bacterium
TCGGCCCCAAGTCGATGACCTACAAGGGCCGGCAGACCGACCCGACAAAATGGCGCGAGATCTTCTCGCCCGACCGCGACTGCATCGTGCGAAACGTTGCGATCAGCGGCGTGCGGCTTGCCGGGGCGGCGGAGGATCTGCCGCTCGAGCGAGTCGTGAACGTGATCGAGATGCAGCCCAACCCTGCATACCCGCGGACCACACCCAAAGGCGGCACGGGCAAGGGCAGGTGGGTGCGAGAATGAGGATCAAGAAACAACCCTCCGAGAATGCTTCACGCCCATCCCTGCCGAACGGCTTCCAATGCCTTCTGCAAAAAGGCGGGCTATCCATCGGCCATAACCATCTGAACTCGCAGAAAATACAGAAAGCCGCTAATCTGTCTTTGCTTGAAGTACAGATTTGAAGTAAACTCGGGTGCATGGCACTGCTCCACGCCCTTCGCGAAAAACTCAACGCCGCCGTGGGCGTGCAGGCTGCGTCCGCGCTGACGCCCCGCGACATTCATCTGCCAGCGATCGCCAACAAGACGCATGCCGTCGTCGGGATGCGGAGGGCGGGCAAAACCTGCTTTCTGCGGCAGCTTCAAGAAGCGCGGCGGACCGAGGTCGTGGCGGAGCGGGCGATTTTCATCGGCTTTGACGACGATCGACTGGCCGACATCAACGCCGAACAGCTCGACGAGTTGCTCGAGGAATACTTTCGTCGCTATCCGCATTTTCGTGGCAGCGAGCGGGTCTGGTGGTATCTCGACGAAATTCAACTCGTGCCGGGATGGGACCGTTTCATCCGCCGCGTGATGGACACGGAGCAAGTCGATTTCGTCGTATCGGGCTCTTCCGCAAAACTGCTGTCCAGGGAAATTCACACATCACTCCGCGGTCGTGCGCTCGCGACCGTGGTCAGACCGTTCAGCTTCCGCGAATTCCTGCGGCACCACGGAGAAGAGCCCTTCAGGCCGGCGGAGCGGTTCACCTCAGCCGAACGATCGAGCGTCGAGAAGCGACTCGGCGAGTATCTTGTCGTGGGCGGCTTTCCCGAGGCCCAGAAACTTGATCTCGCGACGCGGATCTCACTCCTCCAAGGCTACGTCGATGCGGTGCTTTTTCGCGACATTGTGGAGCGTTTTGGCGTGACGCAGGTGGCGGCCCTGCGCTGGGTCACGCGGCACGCCCTCCGCAGCCCCTGCGGCAGTTTCAGCGTCAATCGCCTCTATCACGACCTCCGATCCCAAGGACATGCGATCGGCAAGGCCGCCGTCCATGATCTTCTTGGCCACCTTGTCGATGCCTTTCTGCTGGCTGCGGTCCCTGTTGCGACGGAATCGGAGCGGCGCCGCAACACCAACCCGCGGAAGCTCTACCCTGTGGATCCGGGTTTGATCCGAGCGTTCGACTCAGGCGGGCGTTCGAACGTCGGGCACGCGCTCGAACTCGTCGTTTTCAACGAACTGCAGCGGCGTGGCGCCGATGTGGCCTACGTCAAAACAAAAGGCGACTTGGAGGTCGATTTTCTTGCCCGCTTTCCCGGCGGCGACGAGGAATTGATCCAGGTGTGCGCGGATACGGCAGATTCCGGGACACTCACCCGCGAACTTGCGGCGCTCGACGCCGCAGGCCACGAGCATCCCCGGGCCGCCAAAAAACTGGTTGTGATGGACGCACCAGCGGCGGCCCGCATCAGCCATCCGCACACCGAATCTATCGCCGCCCACGAATGGCTGCTGTCGTAAGAGCGGCGGATCGACATCGCTCCACCTATCATATAGGATCCGGGTAAAGCCATGCACAAAGTCGTGATCACCGATTTCATCGCCGACGACCTCGCTCCCGAGAGGGAAGCCCTCGCCGGGCTGGCCACCGTGGAGGCGTTCGACGCCTTCCATGAAGACCAGTTCGTCGGCCGGATCGAGGATGCCGCCGCGATCATGATGTATCACAACATTCATTTGACCCGGCGAACGATCGAGCGACTCA
>CALAZQ010000102.1 GCA_937926325.1 uncultured Planctomycetaceae bacterium
AGCTACTCGTCGCCGAGGCCTTCGTACCGCGAGGTGTAGCCCGGCTCCTTGGCCCGCACCAGTTCGGCTTCGTACTCACTCATGATCCGGCTCTGGATCACCTCGCGGCAGGCGGCGTTGATCGGGTGGGCGATGTCGGCATAGAGCCGTACCCGGCCGTCACCGTCGCGGGGCAGGTGTTTGTCGTTGAGCTTTTTCCCACACTGGTTGCAGTAGATGGCCTTGAGCGGATTTTTGAAACTGCACTGCCGGCAGTGGCCGCAGAGCTTGCGGCTGGGCATGGCGACAAACGGGCCGCTCGGCCCGCCGATCAGCTTCAGATCGCGGATCACAAACGCGCCGTCGATTGTGATGGAACAAAAGGCCAGCAGCCGCTCGGCGACGTTCTCGACCAGCTTGATCCGGACTTCGGTGATTTCCATGCCATTCCCCCATCGGACCTCACGGCCTGGCGATTCCCCGTCGCCGGCCGAGGCCCACGATCGATCAGATTTCAACCGCCGCTGGCGGCTTCACCCGCCCCGGCGCCAGTCGCCCGCAGAACACCCAAGGCCAGCCCGCCGCCTCCAGCCGACTAGCCAGCCGTCGGGCCTCGGTATTGCTGCGACAGAGACTGAAACAGGCACTGCCGCTGCCGGTAAGGAGCGGCCGCACCGCCCCGGCCCGAGCCATCGATACCAGCAGCCGGTCAACCGCCGGAGCCAGCCGCCGGGCCGGTGGCTCGAGCATGTTGGTAAGGAGTGGCAGAGCCCGCCGTAGCTGCCCCGCTGTCAGGGCCGCTGCCAAGGCCGCCGCCTCGCCCCGCCGGCTGGCATCGGGCTGGCAGGCGGCGTAGACCGCCGCCGTCGAGAGGCCTTCGGCCGGACAGGCGATCACCACTGGCAGCGGAGAGATGCCGGCCACTGGCAGCACCTGCTCACCACGGCCGGCGACCAGCCCGGCAGAGCGGGCGAAGAACCAGGGGATATCACTGCCAATTTCGGCCGCGAGCGCCGCCAGCCGATCAGCCGACCAGTCGAGCCCCCAGAGCCGGGCCGCGGCCTGCATGGCAGCGGCGGCATCACTGGAGCCTCCAGCCAGACCAGCCCCTGAGGGGATCTCTTTGGCCAGTTCAATCGCCAAGCCGGCAGTCACTCCTGCCCGCTCGGCCAACAGCCGCACGGCCCGCAGCACGAGGTTACGGTCATCGGCGGGCACGTCCCGGGCCAACTGCCGGCCGTTGCCCCGGGCCAGTTGGCCCCGAAACCGCACCGAGAGCGAAAACCCACCCTCCGGCCGCAGCCACAGCCGCAGCCGGTCGTGCAGGGTGACCGGCACCATCAGGCTTTCAATCTCGTGAAAGCCGTCGGGCCGCCGGGCCAGCACCTGGAGCGACAGGTTGAGTTTGGCCGGCGCGCAAACCGCGACGCCGTCCTCCAAGCCCGTCTGATTGGCCCACCCGACCACGGTTTGATCCCTTCCGGTTCGCCACGGGCAACTGCCGCGGCAAACGTCACGAAACGGTCCCGCCGATGCGATCAGACGCCGCAGCAGCCGGAATCCCCACGGGATGACGACGCTACGGAACCGGCGCCGTCTCCCCACGAAACCGCTAGCCTACCCGTGGCCGGAACCACGGGTCAACGAAACCCCGAGAAAACCGCCCCCCGGCAGCGGCTATCTCCAGTTGACGACGAAATTGATCGTCACCCCCGCCAAAATCAGGCCGATGGCCACCAGCGTTGCCAGCAGAATGGAGATACTGCGGCCGGCCCAGAGGTCGTCGCGGATCATTTCAGTGCGATCCGACTTCTCAAACGAGGCGTTCCAGACCGGGAATGTCTGCTCGTCGTAGACCCACTCGGTCCGCTCTTCAAGCTGTTTTTGACTCATCGATGGCGGCTGGTATTCACGGAAAAAAGTTGGCTTTTTCGGCAGCCCTGCCAGCTGCCGCCCATACTGTAGTGTCCCCGCGGCCCCCGTACCAGCGGGCTCCATTCCCGCTTCGCCCACCGATGATCGTGCCTGCAACACCCAGCAGCCCCCTGCCCCACCTGCTCGACCCCAGCTTCGACCTGACCGGCTGGCTGCAAGCGGCGGGCCAGCCGGCCTGGCGGGCGGGGGCCATCCGCCGCTGGCTGCACGGCCGCCGGGCGGAATCGTTTGCCGACATGACCGATCTGCCCGCTGCCCTGCGGACCCAGCTGGAGACGGCGGCGACCATCTGGACCACCACCGTAGCCAAGCACCAGCTGGCCGAGGACGGCACCGAAAAGCTGCTGCTGAGCCTGCACGATGGCCAGCAGATCGAGTGCGTCCTGCTGCGGGACGGGATTCGTCGGACGGTCTGCATTTCGTCTCAGGTCGGCTGCGCGATGGGCTGCGTCTTCTGTGCCAGCGGCCTCGACGGGGTGATCCGGAACCTCACCACCGGTGAGATCATTGAGCAGCTGCTGCGGCTGGCCCGGCTGCTGCCGGCTGACGAGCGGCTCAGCCACATCGTGGTGATGGGCATGGGCGAACCGTTGGCCAACCTCGACCGGCTGCTGCCGGCGCTGGCCGCCGCCCAGGATCCCGACGGCCTCGGGATCTCGCAGCGGCGGATCACGATTTCCACCGTCGGTCTGCCGCCAGCCATCGATCGGCTCAGCCAGCTGAACCCTGGCTATCACCTGGCGGTGTCACTGCACGCCGCCGACGATCCGCTGCGCACGAAGCTGGTGCCAGTGAATCAGTCGATCGGCATTGCAGCGGTGCTGGCTGCCGCCGACCGCTACTGGGAGGCCTCCGGCCGGCGGCTGACGTTTGAGTATGTGCTGCTGGGCAACCTCAACGATTCCCCCGACCATGCCCGCAGCCTGGCCCGGCTGCTGGGCCGGCGGGCGGCGCTGGTCAACGTCATCCCCTACAACAGCGTCAGCGGGCTGCCCTGGCAAGAACCGAGCGAGCCATCCCGCGAGCGGTTTCTCGACATCCTGCGAAAGGCCGGGGTCAACGTTCAGGTTCGCCGGCGGAAGGGGGCCCGGATCGACGCCGCCTGCGGCCAGCTCCGCCGCCTCGCTGC
>CALAZQ010000103.1 GCA_937926325.1 uncultured Planctomycetaceae bacterium
GGTTTCCGGCCTTGAGCTTGGCAGTGATCCTTCTGCGTGGCGGTTTTCAATGTGCTCGATTCCCACTGCACTTTTTCGGGGCATTGAGCTGTTCGATTTTGCGAGTGATCAGTGGCGGGCAATCAATCTCGCTGAACTGGCCTCTCGCAATTAGCCGGCAGCAGAAGGAGGAGCAGGGCCAGGGTCTTTTTCTTGTCGTGCCCTGGTCGTTGTCCTTGGGAAATTTCCTGCCGCTCTTTGCCGCCGATTCCTCCCGCCGCCATCACGATCAACCCACACCATCCAACTACCAACTACTGAATACCAATGCCCATGAAAGTTTGCCCATGAATTCGTCCCTGCTTTTCCTGCTCTGTTTTCTTGTCGCGGGCCTGGTCGTTCTTTTGGCCCGAGAAAACAGACTGCGGCGGGCTCTTCAGGCTCTTTGTGGCCGGCTCGCTTCGCGGGTGGCTGCTCTGACTGAAAAAGCCCAATCGCAGTCTTTCTCGGCCCTGACTGAACATCCCGCCCGCCCCTTCAACACCACGAGCAATCTCCATCCTTCCACTTCCGCTTCCACTTCCAGCCCACCAGTGACCAACCATGACCCGATCCAGCATCAACAGCACGAACAGCACCAGACATCCACAACCAGACACAGGCCATTTCAAAATCTCCGGCCACTCAGTCAACGCCCCTATCGGCTTTCCAGATTTTTCAAACGGCGGCGGCAAAAACACCGGCGAAGCCACAGCCGCCAGCAACACCAGCATCACCATCAACAGCAACCTCAAGAAAAGCATCAGCAAAGGAACTAGACCATGGCAGCACTACTTTGGGGACTTCTCTGGCCGTTCTGGAAAGTCCTGCTGAATCTTGTGGCGAGTCTTGTTGCAGTCGTGATCTGGCTCTGCAAACAGCTTCTTTCGTGGCTGCTCTGGGTCCTCTGGCCGATCTTGTTGCTGCTGGTCTTTGTGGGCTGGTTTGCGATATCGGCCAAGTCATGTGAAGCAGGCTGGTTTGACTGGCTGTGGGGCAATGACAACGCCGATGCCCGTGCCGCCGAACAATTTCAACGAGCGGCGGAATTGGCCAGTGAATCAACTCGGATAGCGGGCGAAGTAGCGGCGGCACAGGTTCGACAGGCAAATGAGCAGGCCCGGCAGAATTCCCAGGTCGCCGAAATGCTCAAGGAACTCTCAAGTGAGCGCCGCGATTATGCCCGCCAACTCGAAGAACTCTCTGCCATCGCCCTTCGGGATTCAGAATGGGCGGCGGCACTCTCGGCACTCGAACCCGGCCTGATCTGCCTGACGGTGCTGCTCATTGCCGGCTTGGTCCTGGCATTGGCCCTGAAAAACAGCCCGGGCGATAAGGCTGAAGATGGTGGTGCCCGGGGTGATGCTCTGCTGGCGATCGATGTGCTGGTGGAGGAAATCAGCCGGGCACCCATCAGGCCGTATCAGGCTAGGGGTGCTGTTGGTGCTGGGGGTGACATAGGTGACGTTGGTGATCACCTGGGAATAGCCGGGGCACGAAAAATTCCAGCACCAGGGTCATCGCAGGTCCAGTTGTTGCCAGATCGAGCAAGCCCGGGTGGTGGCGAGAGATACGCACTCCCCGGCCCAGCACAACCCAGAGGCTAGTCATTGGCTGCTGACGGGTAACGCTGAAACTGGCACATAGCTGGCTGCCGGCACCAATTGAATTTCCAACAAATTACCCCACGTGTATTTCCTTAGTCCCATTTACGACACAGGAGGAACCCCACCGTGTCCCATATCGTCGAAATCAAAACAGAAGTGCGGGATGAGGCTGCTGTTCGGGCTGCCTGTACCCGCCTGAAACTCTCCCCGCCCGAACATAGAACAGCCAGGCTCTTCTCTGACACTGTGACCGGCCTGTGCGTCCAACTCCCCGGCTGGAATTACCCCGTGGTCTGCGACACCAAGACCGGCCAGCTCAAGTACGACAACTATGAGGGGCACTGGGGCGAGCAGAAGCATCTCAATTCGTTTCTGCAGGGCTACGCCGTCGAGAAGGCCAAGCTGGAGGCACGGAAGAAGGGCCACAGCGTCCGTGAGACGTCCCTCAGTGATGGCTCGATCCGCGTCACCGTTCAAGTGGGAGGTGCAGCATGATGAATACCCCCACCAAGACCATCGAAATCACCGTCGATCCCGAAGGTGGCGTGGCGGTGAAGACCAAGGGCTTTACTGG
>CALAZQ010000104.1 GCA_937926325.1 uncultured Planctomycetaceae bacterium
GGCCGTTGCGATGCCATTGCCTTCACGCAGGCTGACGAGCCACCGCCAAACGACTCGGCCGTGCTGCCTGGCTGGCGACGAGCCGCCCTCGGGCTGCCGGCTGAACCCGAAACGAAGGGGCCCTACGATCTTGTGGTGGTCGGCGGTGGCTATTCGGGTATGGGAGCGGCGATCTCGGGGGGCCGCATGGGGCTGAAGGTTGCGCTGATCCAAAATCGGTCCGTCCTCGGTGGCAACGGCTCGAGTGAGGTGCGGGTCTGGGCGATGGGGCTCATCCGCCGCGGCAAATACCCGCGGATCGGCGAGATCATCGAGGAGTTCTGCGACCATGCGAAGAAGAGCCCCGGCACCTATGAAGAGTTTGGCGATGCCAAAAAGGAAGCCGTCGTGCGGGCTGAGCCGAACATCGACCTGTTTTTGAACACCCATGCCTTCGGTGTCGAAAAAGCGGCTCGCGGCAATCGCCTTGAGGCGGTGACCTGCCTCGATACCCGGACCAGCCGAGAGTTTCGGTTCACTGGCCGGTTTTTCTGCGATGCCACCGGCCATGCCACGATCGGTCATCTTGCGGGGGCCGAAACCGTGATGGAGCCCAAGGGGCGGATGGGCATGAGCAACATGTGGGCCTGGGACGAGGCCGACGCGGCCCGGGCATTTCCGGAAACGCCCTGGGCCCTGCCCCTGACGATGGCTGACTTTCCTTACCCACGTGACCACCACGGCCAGTGGTTCTGGGAAAGTGGCTTTGACAAGGATCCGCTCGCTGACGCCGAGGGCATTCGCGACTGGAATCTGCGGGCGGTCTTCGGTGCGTTCAATGCGATGAAAAACGGTGACGGGGCGGCCGAGCACCCGACGGCTTTTCTCACCTGGGTGGCCTATATCGGCGGTCCCCGGGAGAGCCGCCGGATTCTCGGTGACGTTGTGCTCACCCAGGACGACATCGTGGCCAAGCGAGACTTTCCTGACGGCTGCGTCCCCTCCACCTGGTCGATTGACCTGCACTATCCCAAGGAGCAGTACGCCAAAAAGTTCCCCGACAACCCCTTTATTTCAATCGCTGTCCACGACCGCCGGGTCGATCGCAGCTACGGCTACCCCGTTCCCTACCGCTGCTTTTACTCGCGAGATGTCGAGAACCTCTTCATGGCCGGCCGCTGCATTTCGGTGACTCATGAGGCCCTCGGCACGGTGCGGGTGATGAAGACCTGCGGCATGATGGGCGAAGTCGTCGGCAAGGCGGCAAGCGTGGCGGTGAAACACGGCACCTCGCCACGCGGGGTCTATGAACACCATTGGCCCGAAATGGACGAGCTGTTGCAGCTGCCGGGCAAGGCTCGTCGGGCCAGCCTTACGGCCCCGATTGAGATTCCTGCCGACGCCCTGCCCCTGGCGGGCCCGGATGGCCCTGCGACCGGCCTCGATCCCAAGAAACTGGCCGAGGCCAAGGGGGCGGTCGTCCTTGATGACCGTGAGGCGAAAAAAGAAGGCAGCTGGACTGAGGGACATGGCCTCCGGGGTTACGTTGGCCATGGCTATCTCTACGCCAGCCCTGGCAGCGGGGCCTCGGCAATGTTCGAGTTGCGGGCACCCGCGACCGGCAACTACGACGTGCTCGTGGCATGGCAGCCGCACGAAAACCGGGGTACGGCCGTGCCGGTCTCGATCGAAGCAGCTGAGTCCCGTCTCAAGGCGACGGTCAATATGCGGCAGCGGCCCCCCATTGACGACGGGTTTGGATCAGCCGGCCGTCTGACGCTGCAGAAGGGTGAAAAGTGCGTGGTCGTGATCGGTACTGATGGTGCCGGTGGGTTTGCCCATGCCGATGCCGTGCTGCTGGTTCCGGCGGGGTAGACCACAGGCACTTCAAGGGGCGAACATCTCCTGAAGAATGTCCGAAACAATTCGAGACGTGCGGGAATCAATTCGTCCAAGCTTACGGACAAGTCGTGACTGATCGACAGTACGGATTTGGTCCAGCACAACCTGCCCTGACTTCCCGCCGAATCGGCAAGGAACACGGGTCGGGTAGCTGCGGCCCTTCGTCGTCATAGGGGCCACAATGGCGGTGCGGATGTGATGATTCATCTCATCAGGCGACACGATCAGACAGGGACGAGTCTTACGAATCTCGCGGCCGACGGTAGGGTCGAGGGCACAGAGGTAAACCTCAAACCGGCTGATCACCAGGACCACTCCTCGCGGTCCCACGAAGTTGCTGGCGGCACGGGCTTATCGACTGGCTGGTCATCCTGATGCGCTGCCATCTCTTGGAAAGTATCGGCCCAGCCACTCCGTGGACCTTTTGCAGCCTGGACAACGAGCATTCCTTCTTTGGCAACCAATTCCACATCGCCGCTCAACCCCGCCTTTTGGAGCAGTGGCTTAGGGATGCGGATGCCTTGCGAGTTACCGATGGGAACGATGCGTGATTTCATTGCTCGATCCTTTGCACAAAGAGCTTTAGCAGCCGTAGTCACATTGTATGCACGCTTCGTCTGGGGAGGCAACGATGGCTTTCCGCCGTCGAAGACAAGAAATTACGGCACAACCGGCCGTAGCTCGGTGCCATCGCTAGCGACCGGATAGAGCGCCTGCTCGGCGTCGAGAGCGGCAAGCATCGCGGCGGTCATCTCCCTAAGCATCGCCGGCTCGGTGGCAGCTAGATTCTGCTTTTCGTAGGGATCATTCCGGAGGTGAAAGAGTTCATAGCGAACCTTCGCCGGGTTCTGCTCCGGCAGATAGTGGTAGATGAGCTTCCAGTCACCATCGCGGAACACGGTGAAGT
>CALAZQ010000105.1 GCA_937926325.1 uncultured Planctomycetaceae bacterium
GGTCACGTGGCCTGGCCACGACGGGCTGCCCAGGCCGCAGCCCGGTTGAAGGCCACCGCCAAGGCGGCCGAGCCGCCGGCGTAGATCAGTGGCGTCGAGCCGTAGGTTGCGTCTTTGGGGTTGATGGCCACCAGCACGAACAGGGTGGTCGAGGTGACGCAGGTGAGCGACAAACCAGTGAACACCAGGCTCCAGGCATCCCACTTCATGGCATTACTCCGTGTTCGCGTAGCAGTTGTTCCGCAGTTATCAGAGCAGATTGTGGCGAGCCATTCACAGCGGCATGGCTCGGCCGCAGGGAGGACGGCAGAAGTGCTCCGCCAAACAGCTTGAGTTTTTCAAGCGCCGAGACGTAGACCCGACGATCGAGAACCTCAAAGCCCCGCTGCCTGATCTTCATCCCGATTGCATGATAGATCCGGGCGGCCGCCCGCACCGCCAGGCGGGCATCAGCGTCGAGGGCATCGATCCCCAGTTCCCCGGCAGCATAGTAGTCATCAGCCAGCTTGAGAAGCTGCTGGACCCCCTGCCGCACCCGTCCAGGGTCGGGTGGGCTACCGTTCGGCCGCAAGCCAGCGGTCCATGACAGCGGCAGGTAACAGCGGTCCCGCCGCCAGTCTTCGGCCACGTCGCGGGCGATGTTGGTCAGCTGCATCCCCATCCCGAGCGCTGCTGCATGCGGCAGGAACCCACGATCGCGGAGGCCGAGCACGGGACACATCAGCACGCCGACCGCACCGGCAGCCCGGAAGCAGTACCGCAGCAGATCGTCCTCACTGAAATCAGCCGCCGGCGTCAGGTCGGACTGCATACCCGCGAGCAGGGCCGCAGCGGCGGCCAGCGACAGATCGTGCCTGCGGACCAGCGCTGCCAGCCAACGGCTTTCGGTCGCAGCCGGGTCGCGGCCGTCGGCAATGAGTTGCAGGTCTGCGGTGGCCCGCTCGACGAACGTGGCCGCGGCTGCGGGTGAGGCGGCCGCATCGACACCGTCGTCACACCAGCGGCACCAGGCATAGAGCCGCTCCACATCGCCTCGTTTCTCAGCTGGCAGGAGGCGGCTGGCGAAGGAGAAGGATCGGCTGTGCCGCCGAATCGAATCAGCAGCGTCGGCGTCTACAGGTTCCCTCATGCTGCTAGCCGGCGACGACATGGAAATCGGCCGCAATGGTGTCGCAGGTCGCCTTGGCCGAATTGATGACGCCCGGCACGCCGGCGCCCGGGTGGGTTCCGGCACCGGCCAGGTAGAGCCCGGGGATGTCCGGATCACGGTTATGCGGCCGGAAGTAGGCGCTCTGCGTCAGCTGCGGCGCAACCGAGAAGGCCGACCCGTGATGGGCCCCGAACTTCCTGGCAAAGTCTGCCGGGGTGAAGTGGCGGCGGGTCACGATCGACTCCCGCAGCCCTGGCAGGTGCTGCTCAAGTGACGCCAGAATCGCATCCCCATAGCTGGCAGCCTCCGCGTCCCAGTCGATGGCGGCATTGCCAAGGTGCGGCACGGGGCTGAGCACGTAGAACGATTCGCCCCCTGCCGGCGCCATACCGGGATCGGTGACCGTCGGGGCATGCAGGTACAAACTGAAATCATCGGGCAGCCGGTTTCCGCGAAAGATGTCGCGGAGCAGCCCTTGGAACCGCGGTCCGAACAGGATCGTGTGGTGCGCCAGGTCAGGAAACCGTTTGTTGGTGCCGAAGTACAGCACGAACAACGACATCGACCAGGCCATCCGCTCAAGCCGTCGCTGCCGCCGCCTGGCGCCAGTGACCCCGCGGTAGAGCGTTGCATAGGTGTGATGCACGTCGGCGTTGGAGACCACCAGGTCGAATGACGCCGGCGGCTCGCCGGCAGGAGCCACCAGGTGCTTCACGGCATCGCCACTGGCCTGCACGGCGATCCGATCGACAGGCGTGTTGAGCAAAAGCTTGCCCCCGAGATCCTCGAACAGCCGCACCAGCCCGCGAACCAGGGCTCCGGTGCCCCCCTCGGGAAAGAACACGCCCCACTTCCGCTCAATCCAATGGATCAGCGTATAAATGCAACTCGTGTCGAGCGGGTTGCCGCCGACCAGCAGCGGATGAAAGCTGAATGCCTGGCGGAGGTGCTCATCCTTCACAAACCGGGACACCGTTGCATAGACGCTGCGATCGGCCCGTAGTCGGGCAAGGTGCGGAGCCGCCCGGAGCATGTCGGTGAAATGCAGGAACGGAACGGCACCAAGTTCCTCGTAACCCTTCTGAAAGACCTGCCGGGTAAAGTCGGCAAACCGCCGGTAGCCATCGACGTCGGCGGGGCTGATCCGCCGGACCTGTTCAATCAGTCCGGCCTCATCAGCGACGTAATCGAATGAGACGCCATCGCTCCACTGCAGCCGATAGAGCGGTGTGACCGGCAACAGCCGGACGTAGTCAGCCATCCGCCGACCCGAAAGTTCAAACAGCTCTTCCAGGCAGTGCGGCGCAGTGATCACTGTCGGCCCGGCGTCAAAGATGTAGCCCTGATCCTCGTAGACATAGGCCCGTCCACCCGGCTTGTCGTGAGCCTCGTAGCAGACTGTGTCAAAGCCCATTGACTGCAGCCGAATCGCTGCCGCCAGGCCGCCAAAGCCACTGCCGATCACCGCCGCCCGCCGCTGCGGGGTTGTACTCGACTGGCGGGCATCAGTCCCCGCAACGGCGGCCAGGCTCATCGGCCGGCCTCTGCCGCGACCGGCGCGGCGGCAATCCGCAGAGCGTTCGTGACCTCCGCAAGCAAGCCGACGTCAGGGCCGCCCGGCATCACCGTGGCCAGCCGGTCAATTGCCCGGTCGAGCCTGGCATTGATCGCCCGCGTCGCCCGCTCCAGCGTCACCTCCAGCAGTTCGCTGGCGAGCCCGCGAAGCGAAACCAGCGGCTGCTGTCGCCCCAGTCGCCGCTGGAGGGCTGCAAAGTCTGCCGCAGACAGGACAGCCGCGGCCCAGGCCCAGGGCCAGGTCACCCGCCGGTTCTTCAGGTCGTCGCACCGGTCGGATCCACTGATGAATTCGTTCAATTCATCGAGGTCGTTTTTCATCTGCAGACAAATACCGACGTGGCAGCCGAATGCGGCAACGGCCCGCAGGGTCTCGGGGCTGCCTGCGGCTGCATGACCGCCACACCAGGCAGCCAGCCCGACAAGCCGACCGGTCTTCCACCGCGAAATTGCCAGCGCCGTGGCCTGCGCCTGCCGCGGCGTCACTTCATCGACCCGCGTCGACAGGTCGATCGCCTGCCCCTCGTGGCACTGCCGCGCCACCTCGACAAACTTCTTCAGCAGGCCCGCACATCGTGCGGGGTCGTCGTACGCGGCGGCTGCCAGTTCCAACGCTCGGAAATACATCCAATTCCCCGCGTTCACCGCCCGCGCAGGCCCGATCACCCGGTGCAGGGCCGGCTGCTGCCGTCGCGTCAGCGAATCGTCCTCGAAGTCATCGATGACGAGCGAACCGGTGTGCAGCATCTCAACCGCATCAATCACCATTGCCGGCGGCTGGCCCCGGCCACCGGCAAAATCAAAGGCCCGTTGCAGCAGGGTTGCCCGGAACCGCTTGCCGCCAACGCCGGGGTAGAGATCGGGCGGAAGCTGCAGCGCCTTTGACCAGCCGTGTCGCGTCTGGGCAGTCTGATGCGACTGCCCGGCAAAACCGAGTGGATTGGTAATCATGCCAGCCCCGGACCTGTACGTGGAAAGAACGATCTGGCGAAGCGAATCGGTGCCAGCCCGGTCGGAGGCCGACCGATGACAATCCGGGCCGCATCGGCCACGGTGAAGCGGTGAGCGTAAAACCTCGATATCTGCTCTTCGGACAGCACCCGATAAAACCGCCGGAAAATCTTCCAGCGATCGGCGGGCCTCACCAGGCAGAACAACAACCGGTTGAGAAAGCGGCTAAAGCCTCGCCGCAGGGAATCGTCAGCCGCCGCCTTGCTGAGTGCGGCCGCAATGCTGACGGGCTCCACCTGCGCGACGAGGTCGGCAAAGCGGACTGCCAGCGGCATCGAATATCCGGTGGCGGCGTGATACCAGCCTCCCGCATAGCCGCCAGCCACCGACATCGGCTTTCCCCCGATCGGCGCCGCATATGGCATCGGCAGGCAGCCACGTTCGCTCCGCACCCGGCTGGCAGTAGCGACGCCCGTCTCGCGGAGCCGGGCGGCAATGAGTTCTTCAGCCCGTGAATCGCTACAGGTCGGCTCCTCGCTGAAGCGGGTGTATTCCAGCAGCACCCGCTGCGGGCCGAAGGGAAGTTCGTAGAGAAACTCAAAGCCACACGCCTGATCGGCCCGAACATCCATCACCGTCGGCTCTGATACTGGCCAGGGACGATCGGTTTCGTACTCATGCCCAATGAACGACTGATAGCCCACGCCGCCCGGTGCCTCAGCCCCTGCTGCCCGGCCCCGGCAGTCGAGGACGGCGGCGCAGTCGATCAAAGTGGTTTCACCGATCTGCACACAGGTCGGCGAGACGATCTCGCACGGCTCGCCGCAGACAACCTCCAGGCCACCGCGACCCACCTCCCCGGCGGATCCAGCCGCCAGCCGCAGGGTCGCCTCCCGCAGATCATCTGAGGCAATCGTTTCGTAAGGAATGCCCACCCGCCGCGACAGCCCCGGAAACTTGACGACATAGCCCGGCCAGGTTTTGGAGATCAGAGGATCCAACCAGCTTCGCGCCGCTGCCGGGATGTCCGAGGCGTGGAACGACCAGGTGTGATTGCCGCAGAGCTCATTCGACCGTTCAACCAGCAGCACCCGGGCCGCGGGCTGATGATGGGCAATCGCATGGGCCAACAGGCAGCCCTGCAGGCCACCACCAACGATCACATGGTCAAAGGCAGCTGCGGTGATCATGCGGAACTCCCCAGTTGCACGGGCGTTATCCGCAGATTTCCCAACCGCTCAAACAACGTTGCAGCCCCATGCAGCAGCACGTGCGGCACTGCGACAGCACTGAGCCCCACGAAGGTGACTCGGATGAGCGTGTCGCCCAGCGTGGGAGCTCGTAACCCGACGACGGCGGCCACGGCAATCAGACCGATCGCTGCGATCGTCATCGGTGCCACGCTCACCACCAGCTGCGACCAGGTCTCACCCAGTTCACGTCGCAGGCGACTCAGACCACGAACCGAGTGCCAGCCACAGAAATAAACCAAAAAGCTCACGAGTGGATGTGCGGTAGCAAACAGCACCGCCATCGAGGCAGTAACGGCACTGTCGAGGGCCAGCACCCGGCGGGTGCGGCCGGTGGCCGAAACCGCCGCCAAGCACTGCCAGCCCCAGCCGACCACCGCGAGGGTGAGCAGCGGCCAGGCACAGGCGGTGATCGCGGCAACGGCCCGCTGGATGTCAGCCTCAAAGCCTCGGGGGGCGGCAATAGTCAGGATTCGCAGGACCGCATCGGTCTGAAAAACCACCGGCACCCAGATAACCAGCCCGCCCCGCGCAAAGCGGAAGGCCGGCCGCAGGGCCCGCGGACCGATCGCAAACCGCGGTTCCTCCTGCCCAAAGTGCCAGGCTGAGGCCAGAAAAAAAAGCACAATCGTGGCCGCCGGCGCGACGAGCCAGCCGCAGACGACAGCCGCCGCAACCAACAGGTAACTCACCAGAAACACCCCTGCCCAGGCCGACCCGAGGACGGGTTCAAGCCGGGGCCGGGCAAAGCGATGATCAGCCGCCCCGTGGGGCAGGCCAACGACTGCCACCATCACAGCCAATACACCGGCCATCAGGCTGGTGCTGGCCGGAGAAACAAAGCACGCGGCCCCGATCATTGCCCAGCTGAGCATGATTAACGAGGCCGCGTGCATGTTTCTATCCTCCGGTAACGATCAGTGCTGATCAGGCGGCGGCAACCGCAGCCTCACCCGCCCCGCTGCTCTTGGCCCGGGCGATGAAGTAGATCAGCACACCGAAGCCTGCCTTGGCAGTCATGTCGGCGATCGCGTACCCGATTTGCAGACCGACCACGCCACCGGCGCCGACATCACCGCCGGCCTTCGCCGCGAGGGCGTCGGGGGTGCCACCGAGTGCATAGGCAATCGGATAGACCGCCCAGGTGATCAGCAGAACCAGCCGGCAGACCTCGATCAGCTTGCGGGCAGCCGGCGGCTGACTGTCGAGCGATTTGGTCAGTTCCACCCACAGCACGTAGAGGATGTAGAAGAACGGGATTGAGGACAGACCGCCCCAGATCACCCGCTCGGTCCAGCGGTCAGGGTCGGCGATGACCTCGCCCGGGTAGCCAAGTGCGATCATCGCCGCAGCGGCGATCACCAGCCGGGTCAGAAGGCTACTGGCCTTTCCAGCAGGAAGGCGGAGGACGGCGACCAGTTCCACCATCAGCAGCGGCACAGTCAGAATCCAGTCGGCATAGCGATAGAAGTCGTTGAATGCGGCACCGGTACCGACGTAACCGGCTCCGCCCTCGGCCAGCGCGTAGGCATCGTTCCAGCTGTGCCGGATCATGAAGTAGTGGTAGCACGCAATCGACACCACCAGCCCCGAGACCATCAGGGCCGGGCGGTATTCGGCGTCAACCTGTGACCGCGCCATAAACAGAAACAGGGCTGCCGCCCCCATCGTCGCGACCGTCATCGAAAAGATGTTGTCGACCGCGTTGTACTGAAAAACCGAGAGGTCGGGCATTGCTGCGCCGAGCACCGACAAGCCTTCTATCATTGCTGCACCTTTACCTGGTGAGTGTGTGAAAATCCCCCGCTGCGAGACGAGTACCGCGGGTTCCCTGCTATTTAGTAGGCGCGGGAGATCTGATTGACCACTGGCCAGGAGGGGTTTTCTTGCACGGCGTGACCTCGCCGGGTCTTTCTCCTGCCAACCGTCCCCGAATGACTCCTCTCATCAGCCGGAGCGGCCAGGCTGCTGGAGCTCGGAAGCGGGCCCCCAGACCCATTCCCAAATTGAGACACCCCGGGGATTTCCCGCCTCACCGAGCTCGCATCCGGTTTATCTCTCACCACGATCAGGCAATCTAAACCAGGGAGGCTCGGGGGTCGGCAAACGCTCGAGGAGCGTTGGGCGTATCCTCGCCCCGCGACGAGACTTTTGCCGCCCCCGAGCCGGCGATATACCCAAGCCGGTTTCACCCTAATCGACGGGACGGCGGATCTCCCCTGCCCGGCGGCCGAGGTTACCGTAGCGGTGGTAATCGACCGACAGGCTCTGTTCGCGGACGTACCACAAGGGTTCGACGCGGCCGCTGGCAACAATCGGCTGGTCGACGAGCGGGACGAACGCCTCCCGACAGGCCTGCAGCACGTCGTCGTCCGCCCGGTAGCCCGCCGGCACCCGAACCCGATCGACAAACCCGTGGCGAATCTCATCAGCCAGGCCGGCACTGTCTTCCTCGACCAGTTCGATCCGCCCGGCCCAATCGTGCGTGAGGGCTTCCAGCAGACTGACCAGTCCCACCGGACAGTTGGGTTCAACGGAGAGAACCGGGCGGCAGCCGAGGGCGACCGCAGCGAAAACCGCCACCAGAATGTCGTCAACCGGACAGTCCCCCGGCAGCCGCAGCCGCAGCTGCTCCACCGGCCGATACCGGCGAAGATTGTCCTGGCCGACCAGCAGCGCCGCATCGTGTTCGTTCCCATACTCTGCTGCCGCCCAGGCCGTGAACTCTTGGGCAGCGTACCGCAACCGAGCCACCACCGCGGGCCAGTCACCACGGCAGAACTGCCGCAGCCGGGCCACTGGTGCTGATTCGGCCTCGAGCCCCTCAACGAACCGCTGCAGGAATCCGGCTGGTGTGTTCGGTGGCGCGGCGGCCGCAAGTTCCCTGGCAGGCAGTTCTGCCACCCGCATCAGGGGAACAACATAGTTCGGCCCCCCTGCCTTGATCCCCGGGCCCCAGGCACTCTTGCCCATGCCGCCAAACGGCTGCCGCAGCACGACGGCACCGGTGGTCGAGCGATTGATATACAAGTTCCCCGCCCGAATGGCCTCAGCCCAGAGCCCCTGCTCGCGGTCGTCGAGTGACTCAAGCCCGCTGGTCAGGCCATAGCCGGTGCGATTCACCAGGTCGATGGCCTCCTCCAGCCGGTTGAATTTCATCACGCCGAGGACCGGCCCGAACAGCTCGGTGGTGTGGGTGAAGCTATCCGGGGAGACGTTCCACTTGATGCTGGGGCGATAGAGGCAGGGGTTGTCCCCAACCTGTTCGCTCATCACGAGCCACTCTTCCCCATGCTCGAGCTCCTTGAGCCCCCGCAGCAGCGGACCGTCGGGGGGGCGAATCAGGGGACCGACCCTGGTCGACAGCTCCCAGGCCGAGCCAACCGGCAGGCTTTCCACGGCATCGGCGAGTGATCGGCGAAAATCAGGATCGTCATAGACCTCTGCCTCAAGTAACAGCAGCGAGGTCGCGCTGCATTTTTGCCCGGCATGCCCAAACGCACTCTGCAGGACGTGCTTGATGGCCAGTTCGCGATCGGCGAGCGCCGTGACGATGGTCGCGTTCTTGCCTCCGGTTTCGGCCAGCAGCTGCAGGCTGGGCTTGGCCTCGAGCATCCGCCGGGCTGTTTCGGTGCCGCCGGTCAGAATGACAAGATCGACCGCATCATGAGTGACCAGCTGCTGGCCGACGGTGGAGCCCCGGCAGGGCACGAGCTGTAAGGCTTCGCGTGGCACCCCTGCATCCCAGAGACACTGGCAGATCAGCCAGGCGGGCAGCACGGTGTCGCTGGCCGGCTTGAGGACCACGGTGTTTCCGGCGGCCAAGGCGGCCGTGATGCCGCCGCAGGGAATGGCGATCGGAAAATTCCAGGGACTGACCACGACCACCACGCCGCGACCGGCGACCTGCAGGCGGTCGCTCTCATACAGCTCGGCGGCAGCAAGCGGATAGAACTCGGTGAAGTCGATCGCCTCACTCACCTCGGGGTCGGCTTCGGCAATGGTTTTGCCACCATCGGCGACCACCGCCCCGATCAGGTCGGCCCGTCGCTCTCGCATCAGCTGGGCCGCCGCTCGCAGGATGGCGTGGCGGTCTTCGTGGGGCCGCGACCGCCAGCCGGCGGGATCCTGGCGGGCGCAGGCCACCGCCTGTTCAATGTCACTCGCGGTGGCTTCCCGGTAGCGACAGACCACGGTGCCGGGTCGGGACGGATCGCAGGAGGATCGCTCCAGGCGGCCCGGCCCAACTTCTTTCCCGGCGATCAGCAACGGCACGACAGCCGCCGCCTCGCCGCACCGGGTTTGCCAGCGGGCCACAATCGCCTCAGCCCATTCAGAATTGTGCGGCAATGACCAGTCGGTGTCAGGTTCATTGACATAGCGACTCCAGTGGGAGGCTGCCGGCGGCTGCGCGGGTGGACAGCGGCGATCCTGCGTTCGTCGGGGCGTCGCCGCGACCGTGTCGATCGCGTCCACCGACTGCCGGAACGCGGCGGCCAGCGTGGCGAATTCAGGGCCCGCGGGGTCGAGCCGAAAGGTGTGCCGGAGAAAGTTCTCAGCACCGGTGTTTTCATCGAGCCGGCGAATCAGATAGCCGATCGCGTGAATGAAATCTTTTTGCCCGCAGGCTGGGGCATAGAGCAGCAGCCGCTGCACACACTCGAAGATCGCCCGACGTTGATGGTTGGCCATGCCCTCGAGCATCTCGAACTGCATGCGAGGGGTGCCGAGGCCGCCGCAGCGGGCGGCCCAAAGCAAAGCCAGGGCGACGTCAAACAGGTTGTGCGAGGCGACCCCGATTCGCAGGCTGGGGGCGTTCTCAGCCCGCAGGGCTTCGCGGACCATCCGCTTGAAGTTGGCGTCGGTCTCCAGCTTGGTCTGATAGGGGGCCTGCGGCCAGCCCATGATGGAGGCCTCGACCCGTTCCATCTCCATGTTGGCCCCCTTGACGATCCGCACCGTCAGGGGCTGGCACTGCTGCCCCCGGTCGCGGGCTGCAGCCACCCGGTGCCGCGACCAGGCGGCCAGTTCACGGAGCACCGCGAAGGAGTCAGGGATGTAGGCCTGCAGGGCGATCCCGGCCCGCACTGCCTCAAGGCCGGGACGATCAAGAGCCGCGATGAGTGCATCCCGGGTGAGATACATGTCGCGATACTCTTCCATGTCGAGATAGACGAATTTCCCGGTCTGGCTGCCATCGGCCCGCGTGAACGACTCGCGGGCGGCGGCCCGAAACAGCAGTTCCAGCCGGTCGGCCAAGACGGCCACCGTATGCCGCCGGGCGAGGGGCGAAAGCTGCGAATAGATCGTTGATATCTTGACTGACAGGCACTCGATCTCCGGCTGCTGGAGGGCGGCCAGATAGCCCGCCAGCCGCCGCCGGGCTTCGTCCTCACCGATGACTGCTTCCCCGAGAAAATTGACGTTCATCCGCAGGCCCTCGGCCTGCCGCTCCCGCAGGTGCGGGGCCAGCAGCTCGGGCTCAGCCGGCAGGATGACATTGGCCGTCTCCCGCCGCATCTTTTCCTTGACGAGCGGCACGGCGACGCCCGGCAGGTAGCCGCCGAAACTCTGAAACCCCCGCAGCATGGTGCGATCAAGCCCGCTGAAGAAGCGGGGGACGCCCTGAACATCGAGGATGTGGGTCAGCTGATCGGCGACCCGACGATCGATGTTCGTGCGAAAGGCCTGGTCGGTCATCTCCACCAGGGTGGCCTTGTCATCCGGATGGTTGATCATCCGGTTGAGCTCTGCCTGCTGGCGACGCTCCTGCGGCGTTTGCAGGTCGCCGGCCCGCTCGAGCAGCAGGCGGGTCATGCCGATCGCCGCCTCTTGGTCAGCAGCGGTGCCGGCAGCAGCGAGGAGGGTCTCAAGGGTCAGAGGCTTGCTAGCAGAAGACGTGGTGGCCATGCGTGCTGCTCCTGACAAGGAACGCAACAAAAGCAGACTCTGTGCGGCAGAGACTCCCTCACAGAATTTTACAGGCTGGCGACCACCGCTACGCCGATTCCGCCAGCGGGCGGCCCGAGCGGGCATGGTCGATGAGGCTGGCCGGTGGGATCATCCGCGGCCCGAGATCGGCCAACCGCTCCAGCCGGCGAAGGATTTCCGCGGCCCCCAGGCTGTCCCCCCAGGCCAACAGGCCACCACGGAAGGCGGGAAAGCCGAGGGCGTAGATCACCGCCAGGTCGATGTCGCGGCCGTCGCGGACGACTCCCTCTTCGAGCAGCCGCAATCCCTCCAGCAGCATCGGCAGAAACAGCCGGTCGGTGATCTCCTCGCTGGTGGCGGACCGATCGGGCAGCCGGTAGGGCTCGAGTGTCTTCGCCAAGGCTTCGTCCACCGTCTCCAGCCGGGCATCGGGCCCCACGCCGCGATAGCGATAGAAGCCGCGGCCGGTCTTCCGCCCCAGGCGGCCCGCCTTGACGAAGGCTGGAATCAGCGGCGAGGCGTCGATGCGATCGCCAAAGGCCGAGGCCATCACCAGCCCGGCGTAGAAGGCGGTGTCGAGGCCGACCATGTCATAGAGCTCCAGCGGCCCCAGCGGCATGCCAAAGCGGCGGGACAGCCCGTCGATCCGGGACGGGTCGATCCCCTCGCGTAGCAGTTCGACCGCTTCGTGCAGGTACGGCGAGAGCACCCGGTTCACCAGGAAGCCCGGGCTGTCCTGAACCACCACCGGCGACTTGCCCAACCCCTTGGCATGGGCCACGACCGCCGCCACGGTGGCATCGCTGGTAGCCGGGCCGCGGACCACTTCGACGAGCATCATCCGCCGGACAGGGTTGAAGAAGTGCATGCCGCAGAAGCGGCTGGGGTCGGTCAGTGGCTCGGCGAGGGTGGCGATGGGGTTGGTCGAGGTGTTGGTGCAGATGATGGTGGAGGCCGACACCGTCGCCTCGATCTCGGCCAGCACCCGCCGCTTCAGATCGGTCCGCTCGATCACGCTTTCGATGACGAGGTCGGCCGTCGCCGCCGCGGCCAGACTGGTCGCTGGCAGCAGCCGGCCGGCGAGTGCATGGCTGCGGGCAGGGTCGGCGGTCCCGCGGTGCCGGTCCCAGGCGGCCTCGTCGAGGATCTCGGGAACCGACCGGGCGAGGGCCTCGGCGTCGATATCGACCAGCGTCGTGGTGAAGCCCGACCGCAGGTGCCGGGCAACAATGCCCGCCCCCATGATGCCGGCACCAATGACAGCCGGTGCCGCGACAGCCGCCGGTTCGGCCGCAGACCCGACCACCGCTGCCGTCAGGCCGCTGTCGCGGCGGTTCCGCTGCCGCAGCCGAAAGACCCGCACGAGCTGTCGGGCCACGGGGCTACGGGCCAGCTGGGCGAAGGCCTCGCTCTCAATCGCCGCCGCTTCGGCAGCAGGCACCGCACAGCCCCGCAGCAGGGTCTCCAGGGCCGTCAGCGGAGCCGGATAATGCCCACCGGTGCGGCCGAGGATCAACGCGGCGGTGGTCGCCTCCAGAAACTCCCGCTCGGCATCCTCCAGCGGAACGGCCGCCGCCTGCCGCTGCCGCCGCTCGTGGTGGCGGCCGTCGGCGTTGGCCCACTCCAACAGCTGGATGGCCGTGGGCACCGCCGCTGCTGGCTCGACGCAGGCATCGACCAGGCCGAGCGTGCAGGCCTGAGGCCCGGTCACCGGCTCGCCGGTCACGATCAGTTCACTGGCCGGGCCGGCACCAATCAGCCGCGGCAGCCGCACTGTCCCGCCCCAGCCCGGCAGCAGGCCCAGCTTGACCTCGGGGGCAGCGAGGCTGGTCGCCGGGCTGGTGGTGGCCACGCGAAAGTCGCAAGCAACGGCCAACTCGAGCCCACCCCCGACACAGTCGCCAGCGATGACCGCGACACTCGGCCAGGCGGACGCCGACAGCCGGGCCAGCAGCTGGCGGCCCCGATCACAGAGGCCTTCAATAGCTTCGGCAGCAAGTTCCCCAAGCTGGTCGAGCCGATCGACATCGGCACCCGCCAGAAACGAGCCTGGCCGGCCCGACGCCAGCAGCAGGCCCCGCGGGGGCTGCCGCTCAAGGCTGTCGAGCAACTGTCCTAGTTCCCCGAGAAAACCCTCGGTCATGACGTTCTGCCGATGGCCAGGGACCACGATCGTTACCGCAACGATGTCACCGGCAAGCCGCTCCGCCGTCAGGCTGGCGGAGGGAAGGGAGGAGGCGGTCATGACGAATCCGTTCTGTGGGGCGATTCCGGCGGCAGCCCGGTCGGCTGGCCGCACGCAGTTCGCTTGCCCCGGGGCTGAAAACCGCTAGTGTATCGGGAGTTTCAGCAGCCGCAGGACGCCCGTTCGGGGGCCCGATTCCACGGCTGACGAACGAAAAATGGCAGGCATGCCCCGACGAAAGACGAGTAGGTTCATGGCAAAGCGATTGGACGAGGCGTTCCGGTTTGGCCCCCGGGGGCAAGCGGTGCTCTGGCTGGCACTGGTGGCAGTCGGCATCTGCGGTCGGCTCTGGCAGCCGACCTACAATGTGACGCCGCTGGCGGCAATCGCGCTGGCTGCCGGGACGGTGCTCTCCTCCCGGCTGGCGGCTGCGGCGGTGCCACTGGCCAGTGTGATGCTCAGCAACCTCGCTCTCTCGCCCTACGACTCTCCTTTGATGGCTGCCGTCGTTTATGCAGCACTGGCCTGGCCGGTCCTGCTTGGCGGCCTGATTCGGCGGCAGGGCTGGCTGGCGGTGATCGGTGGCAGCCTCGCCTCATCGCTGGTCTTTTTCCTGGTGACCAACGCCGCCCACTGGGCGGTGACGCAGCAATATCCGCATTCACCGGAGGGGCTGCTCGCCTGCTTCACGGCGGCCCTGCCGTTCTATCGCTGGATGCCGGTAGGTGATCTGGCCTGGAGCCTTGCAGTCTTTGGCGGGCTGGTGGCGGCGGCCCGACTGCGGCAACAGTTTTCACCAACACGGCTGGCACCGGTGGTGGTCCAGCGTCAGCCGCAATCCGAACGCGGCACCCAGTCGCTTGACTGAAAGCATCGAGAGCAGACAATGCAGTGCTCGGCATGGGTGCCAGCCTCACAGGCCCATCGGCCATGACGGCAATAATTCTCCGCGGGAATGGCGGAATTGGCAGACGCGCTAGGTTGAGGGCCTAGTGGTAGTAATACCGTGCAGGTTCAAGTCCTGTTTCCCGCATTTTCTTTCTGGGGTGCTGACCGATGAATGACTCGCCCGAGGGTGGGCCCGAGGTGGTGGAAGTGGAAGAGGCTGCTGCCGCTGCGGCGAGTGACGCCGCCGTGAGTCAAGGGGCAGGAGAGCCGCCGAAGGCTGAGCAGCCGGCAGGTTCCGAGCAGCCTGTGGCCCGGAGAATCCCCATTGGCACCCAGCGGACCGGCGGCGTCGGCAGCGGCATGTCGGCCCGCTACACCTACGTGACGTCTGCCGATCGCAAGACAGCCCAGCCGGCTCCAGCGGCGGCCTCCGTTGCGCCAGCAACCAGCAGTGCTCAGCCTGAATCGGCTGCAGCCCCGGCAGCCCCCCCAGCCGATTCTGACCGGCCGCCTGCCGGCGGCCGGGATCGCCGCCGGGGCAAGCGGCGGCCCGAACGCGACAACAAGGCAGCGGCTTTCACCGATGCCCTCCCGCCACAGAAACG
This sequence comes from uncultured Planctomycetaceae bacterium, assembly GCA_937926325.1. Classification (GTDB taxonomy): domain Bacteria; phylum Planctomycetota; class Planctomycetia; order Pirellulales; family UBA1268; genus UBA1268. Next base: position 14,536 of record CALAZQ010000105.1, read on the forward strand.
GGTGGCGGTGCCAAACCTGCGGCAAGGCCTCGACGACGACCTCGAGGAAGACTTCGAAGCGGCCCTGGCTGGAATTGAGGTCGACACGCTGCTCGATCAGGCGGCATTGGTTGACCAGCCGATTCCGCCCGGCTCAAAGGTCCAGGGCACGGTGTTGTCGATCGGTCCCGAGACGGCCTTCATCGATCTGGGCAACCAGCGGCAGGGTGCCCTGCAACTGGCTGGCATTTTTGAAGAAGAGGGTGAACTTCCCGAAGTCGGTGCCGTGCTCGAGCTTTCGGTCGGCGGCCGCAATGATGACGACGGGCTCTACGAGGTCGCCCCGGCCAACCGCGGCGTGGTCGTCGAGGACTGGTCGCAGCTTGAGGTCGGCATGATCGTCCAGGCCCGCTGCACCGCGGCCAACAAGGGCGGACTGGAATGCGAGGTGGCCGGGCTGCGGGGCTTCATGCCAGCCAGCCTGGTCAGCCCCTGGCGGATCGAAAACTTTGAGGAGATGGTCGGCCAGACCCTCGAGAGCCTGGTGACCGAGATCAACCCTGGTGCCCGCCGGCTGGTCCTGTCGCGACGGGCGGTGATTGAGAAGCAGGCGGCCGACGCCCGGGCCAAGATGCTTGAAACCCTTGAACCGGGTGAGACCGTCGAGGGCATCGTCCGCAGTGTTCGTGACTTCGGTGCCTTCATCGACATCGGCCACGGCGTTGAGGGGCTGGTGCATGTCAGCCAGCTGTCGTGGGAACGGGTGGAGAAGCCTGAAGAAATCCTGCAGCCCGGTCAGAAGGTCGAGGCGGTCGTGAAGAAGGTCGATCGGGAGACGGGTAAAATCGGCCTCTCAATCCGCGACCTGGTGGAGAACCCCTGGAAGCGGGCCGACGCCAAATACCCGCTGGGCTCAACCGTTCGGGGTACCGTCAGCCGGATCGCCGACTTTGGCGCCTTCGTGAAACTCGAGCCGGGCATTGAGGGGCTGATCCACGTCTCGGAACTCGCCACCCGCCGGATCCGGGCCGTCAGCGACGTGGTGACCGAGGGCGAGGAGATCGAGTGCCGGGTGCTCGCGGTCGATCCGGCCGAGCAGCGGCTGTCGCTGTCCCTCAAGGCGTTGGCCAAAGCACCGGAAGCTGATGCTGAGGTCGCTGCCGAGGATGCCCTGCCGGAACAGCCCCGCAAGAAGCGGACCGGCCCGCTGAAAGGCGGCGTCAGTGGTCTCAGCGACGGTGCCCGCTTCGGGCTGAAGTGGTAGCCGTCAGCTGCCGATCACGTCCTTGCCCATCCAGGGCACCAGGGGCTCTGGCACCCGCACGGTGCCGTCGGCCTGCTGATGGTTCTCCAGGATGGCGATGATCGCCCGGCTGATGGCAATGGCGGTGCCGTTGAGCGTGTGAACGAACTGCGTTCCCTTCTCACCCGACTTGCGGAACCGCACCGCCAGCCGCCGAGCCTGATAGTCGGTGCAGTTTGAGGTGCTCGTCACCTCGCCCCATTCGCCGGCCTCACCGCGGCCCGGCATCCAGGCCTCGAGGTCATACTTGCGATAGGCGGGGCCGCCAAGGTCGCCGGTGGCGGTGTCGATTACCCGGTAGGGAATGCCGAGGCCGTCAAACAGCCGGCATTCAAGCTCCAACAAGTGCTGATGCATCGCCTCGCTCTGATCGGGCAGGGTGAAGGCGAACATCTCAACCTTGGTGAACTGGTGCACCCGGTAGAGCCCGCGGGTGGCCCGGCCGTGGGCGCCGGCCTCGGTGCGGAAGCAGTGGCTGATGCCACAGAGCTTCAGCGGCAACTCGTCAGCGTCGAAGATCCTTTCGTGCATCGCCCCGCCGAGAGTGATCTCGGCAGTCGCCACCAGCGACAGGTCGCTGCCGGTGATGGAGTAGATCTGGGTCTCCGGCCCCCGTGGCATGAAGCCGGTGCCCTCCAGAATGCTGTCCCGAGCCAGGTCGGGGGTGGTCATCACCGTGAACCCCTCTCGCAGCAACAGCTCAAGGGCATACCGCTGCAGGGCCAGCTCCAGCAGCACGCCATCCCCTGTGAGAAAATAGAAGCCGTGACCAGCCACCCGGCTGCCGGCCTCGAAGTCGAAGAGCTTCAGCCGCTCGCCGAGATCGACATGGTCCTGCGGGGGGAAATCAAACGCCGGCAGCGGCGTGCTGCCCCGACAGATTTCGACGGCATCGTCCTCGCCACCGCGGGGGGCGTCGGGATGGCTGAGGTTGGGGATGGCCCGCAGGATTTCATCTGACTCGGCGATCACCTCGGCCTGTTTTGCCTGGAGGGCGGCCCCCTCCTCCCGCAGCCGCCGGCCTTCGGCCTTCAGGGCCTCGCGTTCCTCGGGTGCCGCCTTGCCGATCGATTTGCTGACCCGGCCGGCCTCCTGGTTCAGCCGGTCGATGTCGGCCTGCAGCTGCCGCCGCAACAGATCGAGTTCGGCAAACCGGCCCACGTCGGCCTGGGCCCCCCGCTGGCGGCAGGTTTCGGCAATGAGATCGACGTTTTCAGCGACAAAGCGGCGGTCGAGCACGGGCGTCTCCAGCGTGGGGATGAGAACGATTTCGCAAACTCTATACTCAAGGGCAGCGGTTTTGAACCATGGCCGTTCGGCCACCGCGTTGAGGGACTGATGACCGCCACCACCGCCGATCCGACGATCAGCCCGGACGAGCAGGCCGCGAAAAAGCCTCAGCGGGCCCGCAAGCCGAAGCGGCAACCCCGCTACCACGTCATCCTCTGGAACGACGACGACCACACCTATCAGTATGTGGTCGCCATGCTGCGGAAACTCTTTGGCCACCCCCCGGCAACCGGGCTGAAGCTGGCGACCGAGGTCGACCGGACCGGCAAGGCGGTCGTCCTGACCACCACGCTGGAACATGCCGAACTGAAGCGTGACCAGATCCACGCCTTCGGCGCCGACCGCCTGCTGGCCCGCTCCAAGGGTGGAATGTCGGCCTCGATCGAGCCGGAAGGGGACTAGAACCGGCCAAGGAGCTCCGGCCTCACGATCAAGGCAACCAGCTGACCAGTA
>CALAZQ010000106.1 GCA_937926325.1 uncultured Planctomycetaceae bacterium
AGCTCCCGCGGCGGTTGCCGAACCAGTCGATGTGGTGGCGGCGGCAAAGCTGAAAGCCGAGCTGGTTGCAGGCTGGGCCCAGCCAGGCCTCGGTTGCGTGCAAGGTGGCCGGGTCGGTGCCCTGCGGCATCAGATAGACATGCCGGCCAGCAGGGCTACCCGAGGGGATGCCGAGGTCGGCCAGCCAGGCGACTGCTTCGTCAAGATCGATGGGGGTGTTGATCACGAACTTCAGCTGGAACGGGGACGACGCCATCAGGGCTGTGAGTGTCTCGTCAGATCGCCGTGCCGCTTCGTGCCGCCGCGGCCAGTCACCGGTGGCAGAAACGGGGGTCGATGAGGCAAGCTTGGGGCTGAGTGACATCAGGTCGGCCGCTGGCGGCCCTGCCGGTGGCAGGACCGTGCCCGCCGTTTCGATGGTGACATGCTGCCCTGCTCGTCGGAGACGGTTGCAGAGCTCGCCGATGCCCGCTGCAACCAATGGCTCGCCACCAGTCACCACGACATGCTGCAAGCCGAAACCGGTAACTTCAGTGCAGAGGGCATCGATCGTTCGCTGGTCGCCCGTGGGCTTCCACGAGGTAAAGGGCGTGTCGCACCACTGGCACCTCAGGTTACAGCCGCTGGTTCGCAGGAAGACGCTCGGTGTGCCGGCCAGTCGCCCTTCCCCTTGGAGGGATTCGTAGACCTCAGCGATCAACACGGCTCGTATCCTCGGTCACCGCGGCGAAACGTGCCGGCCGTGGGTCGGGAACGCCGACGGCGGCGAATCCGGCGGCCCGAATCCGGCACGAATCGCAGGACCCACAGGGACGGCCGTCGGGCCCGGGGTCGTAGCAGCTCGTGGTCAGGGCGTAGTCAACGCCGAGGTCGAGGCCGGTGCGGATGATGTCGGCCTTGGTCATTGAAACCAGTGGAGCGAGAACCTCAAACCGGCTGCCCTCCACCCCCGCCTTGGTCGCCAGGTTGGCCAGTTGCCGAAAGGCGTCGAGGAACTCTGGACGACAGTCGGGGTAGCCACTGTAGTCCACCGCATTGACCCCCAGCACCAGGCGGCTAGCCCCGCGACTCTCGGCGAGCGCAAGCGCAAGGGCGAGGAAGACGGTGTTGCGGGCCGGCACATAGGTGCTCGGAATGCCGCTGGCAATTGCCGCGTCGCTGCGTCCCTTCGGCACGGCCTGCTCGTTATCGACGAGTGAACTCCCGCCAAACGCCGCCAGATCGATCGGCATGATCGTGTGGTCACTGATGCCGAGGCTGGCCGCCACCTCTCCGGCCGCTTCGAGCTCGACCCGGTGCCGCTGCCCGTAGTCGATCGAGAGGGCTGCCAATCGCTCACCCTGAGCGATGGCCCAGGCGGCCGCGGTGGCCGAATCGAGGCCGCCGGAAAGCAGCACAACGGCGGTGGCTTTCCCAGGGCTGTTCTTCATGGCACAATTCCGTCAATGAACACATCAGCCAACGTGATCGCCACCGAGCCCTCCCGCGAGTTGCTGGAGACATTTCCCAATCAGTTTCCGGGCCGCGACTATCTCATCGAGATCGTCTGCCCCGAATTCACCTCCGTCTGTCCGAAAACGGGCCAGCCCGACTTCGGCACCCTCACATTCCGCTATGTCGCCGCTGAGCGTTGCGTGGAACTGAAGAGCCTGAAACTATACCTGCAGGCCTTCCGCAATGCGGGCATCTTTTATGAAAACGTCAGCAACCGGATCGTCGATGATCTGGTCGCGGTGCTCGAGCCGCGGCGGCTGACGCTGGTCGCCCGGTTCACGCCTCGTGGCGGCATCTCGTCGTGCATCACCGTTTCCCATCCGGCGGGCGACCATCTGCCAGCCGCCGGCTGAGCGGCTTCCGGCTGAGCGGTTCTTTTTCCCAACGTTCTGTCTTCTCACCCCTTCTTTGAGGAATCATCGCATGGCTCGGTCTGCCTCCCGCCAGGTGCTGCTGTCGGCCCTTGCCGATGAGTCGGCCTTCACCCTCACGGCCGTCGAGCAGTTCACCGCCATGGCAGCTCTGGGGCTCGAGTACTACAGCCTGCGGTTCGTCGATGTCGGCAAGGGCATCAAGAATGTGATGGACCTGTCGAAGGGTGAGATTCAGAAACTCCGCCATCTGGAGGACCAGTACGGCCTGAATGTCGCCTCGATCGCCTCACCGATCGGCAAGGTCAAACTGGTTGACCGGGAGGACGGCACCAAGAACCGTTACGTGCCGTTCAAGCGGTACCTGGCAAAGGACGTGGCCAAGGCCTGCGAGCGGGCCCATGCCTTCGAGACCAAATTGATCCGGGGCTTCTCGTTCTATCACCCGCGGGGCGAACGGCCTGAGGACTACCTCGAGCAGGCGGTGGACCAGATCGGCCAGATCGCCGAGGCCTGCCATCGGTCTGACCTGACATTTGGGCTCGAGGTCGAGGCGAATCTGGTGGGCCAGACCGGCGTGCTGCTGGCGGAGATTTACCGGCGGGTCAATCATCCCGGGCTGGTGCTCATTTTCGATGCGGCCAATCTGACCGTGCAGGGGTTTTCGACCGCCCAGGTCTATCGGCAGTGGGAGGCGATGAAGCCCGGCCTCGGCTGGGTACACATCAAGGATTACCGCAAAGTATCTGCCGCGGCTCGGGGAAAGCATGTGGACGAAGACATGCTTGCCAACTTTGTGCCGGCTGACATCGGGGCTGGCGGCCACAAAAAGATTCTGGCCGACCTGCGGGAGATGCTGCCGGCACTCACCCGTCGGTTGACACGCCGGGGCATTCCGGGAGTCTTTCTCGACCTGGAACCGCATGTGCGTGGCGGTGGCCAGTTTGGCGGCACGAGCGGGCCGGACGGCATGGGCATCGCTTTACGAAGCCTCTGCAAGGTGCTCGACGAGGTTTCAGTCGACTACCATCTTCGTGACTTTGATGACCTGCTCGCCGCCCGTGGCGTCACTGGATGAACCAATAGCTGCGGCACCGCGCTGCCGCGGGGAGAGGCAACGCGATGGCAGACCAGACCGAGCCGGGCAGCTACTTCGTCGCCAACTATCCGCCCTTCGATCGCTGGTCGGAGGCGGCGGTGCCGGAGGTGCGGGCCGCCTTTGAGGCGGTTCCCACCACGGCCGAGATGGGGCTCTACCTGCACATTCCCTTCTGCCGGAAGCGGTGTAAGTTCTGCTATTTCCGCGTCTATACCGACGTCTCGGCAGCCGATGTCGAACGCTACTCGCAGGCCCTGGCAGCGGAGGCCCGGCTGGTAACAGCTCAGCCGGCGGTCGCGGGCCGGCCGCTGAAATATGTCTACTTCGGTGGTGGCACGCCGTCTTTTCTGAGCGTCCGCCAATTGGAACGGCTGGTTGCTGGTCTGCACGAGAGTTTCGGCTGGGACGCCGCCGAAGAGGTGACGTTTGAATGTGAGCCGGGAACGCTCTCCGAGCCGAAGGTGCAGGCGCTCAAGCAACTCGGGGTCACGCGGCTGTCGCTCGGAGTGGAAAACTTCGATGACGCCATCCTCGAGGCCAACGGCCGAGCCCACCTGTCGGCAGAAATCTTCCGCAGCTGGGAATGGATTCGGCGGGCAGATTTTCCCAGCACCAACATCGACCTGATTGCCGGCATGGTGGGCGAGACCGCCGAGTCGTGGCAGCGGTCGGTCGAAGCAGCCCTTGCCCTCGAGCCAGACAGCCTGACGATCTATCAGCTGGAACTGCCATTCAATACGGTGTTTGTCAAAAGCAGCCGGGAAGAGGGGACGCCGACCCCGGTGGCGGACTGGCCAACCAAGCGGGCCTGGGTCGATTCGGCCTTCGATCAGTTCGTCGCCGCCGGCTACGCGGTGTCCAGCGGCTACACCCTGGTGCGGGATCCGGAGCAGGTGCACTTCCGCTATCGTGACATGCTCTGGGAGGGCAGCGATCTGATCGCCCTGGGCGTCGCCAGCTTCGGCCACCTTTCGGGTGTTCATTACCAGAACAAAACCCATTGGGATGATTACCTGGGGGCGGTGGAGGCAGGAGAGTTGCCATTGCACCGCGGCCTGGCCCCGAGCCGTCGCGAACTGCTGATCCGCGAACTGGTGCTCGGCCTCAAGCGGGGCGGGATCGATACGGGCCGTTTGGCCGAAAAGTTCGGGGTCGACCCCCTGTCCGAGTGGGGTGGCGTCTGGCAGGGACTTGCCGACGAGGGATATCTGGAGCCGCTGACGCCGCAGTCTCAGCCTCGGCTTACCCGCCAGGGCCTGCTCGCAGTCGATCGGCTGCTGCACCGGTTCTTTGACGCCTGAGCTGTGGTCGAAAAACGGTTAGGAGTTGCGGCCGGGTGCGGTTTCGATTGTTAGCTCAGTTCGCAACGCCCCTCCGGAGACCCTCCGTTGCACGATGGAATCACAGCGGTTCGGCCCTCGTCTTCGCGGGCCGGAGGGAAATTTCCTTCGCCGGCGAGCCTTGTCGAGCAAATTCCGGACCAGAAGGCCGTTCGTGACCGGCTGAGGGCTCTCGCGGCTGATTTGGTCGCTTCTTGGTCTGGCAGCGGGCCTCCCCCGGGGGCCAAGACTGCCGCTGGGCTGCGGCAGCAGGCGGAGCGGTTGGTGCGTCGGTGCCAGGCTCAGCCCGAGCATGTGGGCTGGACAATGGTGGCGATCCTTTCGGAGTTCTGGCGAGATCGGATCGCCTCGGCGGCCGCCGGCCGCCGACTGCTGCTGTTGCCGGACTGCCCCCATGCCACGCGCGCCGAACAGGGCAAGCCCGCCGTCTGTGGGCCCGGCTGTGCAATCGGTACTGTTTGGGCCGCGGCCCACGACAGTGGGTGGGTTGTCGCCCCCACCGATCAGGCTGTTGCCGCCATTGGTGGCCTGTTGACTGGACAGTACCAGGGAATTCTCGGCGTCGCTCGCCTCGCCGACCTTGAGAAGGCGTTCGCCATGCTACCGGCTTTCTCGCTGCCGGTTGCCGCCGTTCCCTACAACGACGAGGCGACGAACGCTCTGAATCGGGCGGAGGCGGGGCCTGCCTGCGGCCCGGCCCTTGAAGCCGCCGGCATTGATGTCGATTGGGTGCTGGGGTTGCTCGGTGTCGGCGGCACCCCCGGGCCGGTGGCCGACTACCTGCCCCTGCTCCGTGAAGCGGCAGAGCTTTTCCAGCGAGAAGCGATCATTGAACGGGGCCGTCGTTACGGCTTGGGGGAAGGCTTCGGAGTTGCCGTTGAGGCAGCTGCAGCGGCCGCTGCCGGCTCACTCCAGGTCACTGCTGCCTGCGCGGGCGAGTTTCTCACGCGGGGCGGAAAATTTCTGCGGCCATTTGTGACCCTGGCCGCCTATGACGCCCTGCGAGCCGATCTGGCCGATCAGCCAGGCGGTCAGCCTGCCGCCGTTGATCGTGAGGCGGCTCGGGCGGCAGCGGTGGCGATCGAGGTGTTTCACAAGGCCTCATTGGTTCATGACGACATCGAGGACGACGATCGGGTTCGCTACGGCCGGCCGACGGTTCACGCCGAACAGGGCGTTCCGGCGGCGATTAATATCGGCGACTACCTGATCGGAGCGGGCTACCGGCTGATTGCCGGCGTTGCGGGTGAGCCCGGCCTGCACCGTGATCTGCTGGCAATCCTCGCCGATGCCCATCTCCGCCTGGCCCAGGGGCAGGGGGCGGAACTGTGGTGGCGGCAGGCGGTCGCCGGTCGGGTTCCGGTGGAAGAGAGCCTGGCCATCTATGGCCTGAAGACCTCTCCTGCCTTTGAAGCGGCTGTGGCAATGGGAATCAGGCTGGCGGGACTGCAGCCTATTGAGGCGGCGGCTGTTGACCGGTATGCCCTCCACGTGGGGACCGGCTTTCAGGTGCTGAATGACTTGAAGGACTGGAACGGTGACCTGGAAAACGATCGCCGAGTGGCCGGCGATCTGCTGGGTGGCCGGCCGACCGTGATGTGGGCGATTGCCATGGAGCAACTGCCTGACGCCGGGCGGCTGGAGCTGGAGACGATTGCCCGCGAATGTTCCCGGACCGATGCTGACGATCAGCTTCGGGCCGCAGCGATTCAGTCCGCCCGCCGACTGTACCGGCAGGCCGGCGTATTCGAGCGGACGGCGGTGATCGTGGCAGAGCAGCGGGCTGCGGCCGCTGCGTCGATCCGAGGCTGCCGCTACCCTCAGCTCAGGGAGGTGCTCGAGTTCCTGCTCGATCTGGCTGTGCCGGAGCAGGCGGTTGAAGTGGCCGGCCTCCAGCGTTGAGGCCGTTGTGAGATAGCGGCTTTTTCCCGATTGGGCCCGGGATGGCATACTCGGGCCATGGAAGAGCCAGTCCGCCCCGCCGTCGCTGACGATGCCTGTGGACGGGCGACCGCGCTGATCTGCCGATTTCGTGGTGTGAGGGAGGTTGGTCGGCTGCGGGAAGTCCCCCCTGCGGTGGTGCCAGAACCGTTTCGCCAACTACTCGATCACCGTTCACACATGACGGTTGCCATGGAGCGAATCCACGGGCAGCCGGTGAGCCTCGAGATTGTCGCTGTCGCTGATCAGCCAGATCTTGCCGTCGCGGCTGCACCCTTCTCTTACGCACGGGAAATTCTCTTGCGTTGTCCGGTGGTGAATCGGTCGCTGTTTTCTGCCGGCCCGCTCCAGCGGCCCGAGGTGGGCACGGTGGTGCAGTATGGGGTGGTCGGTATAGCCCTGGAACGACTGCCGCCGCCAGTTGCCGTCGAGATTCGTCGCGGCGAGCGTCCCCTTGGCCGGATCCTGATCGAGGCCGGTCTGCACCGCGAAGTCCGCGAGGTCAGGCTGCTCGAACTGGAGCCCGGCCCCCACCTGACGAGACTGTTTGGTGGCTCGGCTGAGCGGCCGCTGCCGCCGACCTATGGCCGCGTCGCCACCATCGACGTCGCAGGGCGACCGGTGCTCCAGCTGCTGGAGGTCGTCGGTGTCCCGCCGCTTTCAGGGAAAGCCTGACGGCTGGGGCAGACCGGGTGGAAACGGTTGCTGCCCCTTGAATCCGGATGGGAAGAAAGACGTGCGGTTTCTTGAAAAGGCGGGCTTTAGGCCCTTTCTGTTGATGTTGACTCCCTGCGTAAGATGTCAGTAGAGTCCGGCATCTGGCAAGGATGGCAGACAGGGTAGAGCCTGCGGGCGGTTTGCAAGGCTCCCCACCTGCCCAGCCATCTTTGGCGGATGCATCCTGGGTGAAATTTCCCGAGAAGGAATTCGGGGAAGCCTGGGGCCGTCCGGTGGCTCGGGACCGGACGGTGAATCGATCGGTCTGCCGGTCGAGGGCAAACAGGAGGCCTTAGGCACCGGGAGCTGCGTCAGGGGTGACACAGGCAACCGGGGTCGTTTTGACTAGCTGTGCCACGGCTAGGGAGAGGGTGGTAAGCAGATGCAGAAAACTGTGTACACGACTGGCGAAGCTGCAAAGATTTGCAAGGTCAGCCAGCAGACGATTATCCGCTGCTTCGATTCCGGTCAGCTGAAGGGCTTTCGGGTTCCGGGCAGCCGCTTCCGGCGGATTCCCCGGGATCAGCTGTTCCTGTTTATGCGGGACAACGGCATTCCGACCGATGCCCTTGAGAGCGGCCGGCGGAAAATTCTGGTGGTGGATGACGACCAGGATTTGGTCGAGCTGATCACCGACGTGCTTGAGCGGGATGGCCGCTTCGAGACCCGCAGTGTGAACAACGGCTTTGATGCCGGCATGATGGTAAAGGACTACCGTCCCGACCTGATCGTGCTCGACGTCATGCTGCCTGACATCAATGGGAAAGAGGTCTGCCAGCGGGTGCGGAGCGACTCGACCATGGACGAGGTGCGAATCATCTGCATCTCCGGCATGTGCGAGCCCGACAAGATCGAGGATCTCAAGGCGTCCGGTGCCAACGAGTTCCTGCAGAAGCCTTTCGAAGCCGAGGTGCTTGTCGATCGGATCTGCACCCTGCTCGATATCGAGTCGGTTCCGGCCGCATCCTGATATGGAGATCGCCCCGGCCCGGCTGCTGCTGCAGTTGCCGACCGAACGGCTGGTTTCACTTCCGGTCCCGCGTCGGGCCTGTCTTGGCCTGACGCGGGCCGTCGTGTTTGTCACCCGCCAGCTGGCCAGCGGGCGGCCGGGCGGAATCAGTGACAGGATCGCTGGCGATGACTGGCGGGATGCCTGTTGGCGGCTGGGCGGCACGAGCCCCAGTGTCGCAGTCTGGCTGGTGACTGCTGAAAGAAGGCTTGCGGCTGCTGCTGCCGGGCAGGCTGAACCTTCACCGCTGCGGCGCTGGCTTGAAGGGCTGCGGGCCGCTTTGGTGATTCCGGGCAGTCCTGAGGGGACCGTCCGTCTTCGGGCGGCCCTGCCGGTTCCTGAAGCGGTCGTGAACAGCCTCGCGCGGGGGCACTATCACGAGACGGTCGATCCGTCGGGTGGAGTTGTCTCGCGGGCCGTTGCCGGTGGCTGGCTTGAACAGCTCGCGCGGTGGTCGACGAAGCCGGAGGCAGCGGCCTGCACTCCGGGGCGATCTGCCGGTGGAGCGGCACGTGGGGCCGAGGCCGATCCTGCTGCGATGCTGCTCGAGGAGGCACTGCTCGGGGCGACTGCGGTGGAGGGGTTGGCGTCTGACTTTGAGGCCCGGGTGGCCACGGCCCGGCTCGACTCGATCCGCGAGCTCGCCTACGGTGCCGGGCATGAAATCAATAATCCCCTGGCCAACATTGCCGCCCGGGCGCAGGCCCTGCTGCCCGATGAGGAGAATCCCGAACGCCGTCGCCGGCTGGCGACCATTGTTGACCAGGCCTTCCGGGCCCGCGACATGATCGGCGGCCTGATGATCTTTGCCCGACCGCCCCGGCCCCAGCCGGTGGCGACGCCGGTGGCGACCCTGATTGCCAACGTGGTCGATTCGCTGGGCCCCGCGGCCGATCAGCACGGGGTCCGGCTGGTGGTCAGCCCTCCGCCCACGCCCCTGACCGTGCTGGTCGACGGCAGTCAAGTCGAAGACTCGCTGCGGGCCGTGGTGCTCAATGGCATCGAAGCAATCGTCGGCGGAGGCACCGTGATCATCGAGGTGACTGTCGAGGATGCCGCGGACGGAAACAGCTGTCTCATCACGGTCATCGATAACGGTGCCGGGATGAGCCGTGAGACGGTTGAACGGGTGTTCGATCCCTTCTTCAGCGGTCGCGAGGCGGGCCGTGGGATCGGGCTGGGGCTTTCGAAGGCGTTGCGACTGATTGATGCCAATGGGGGCCGGATGACGGTCGCCTCGCGGCCGCAGCAAGGAACCACCGTTGCGGTGAGGCTGCCGTTGGCTGCCGAAAGGCAGTAAAGTCTGCTCAGCTTTCCTAGAGTTCCCCGCGATGGCAGGCGAACGATTCGGTGGCCGGTTGAGACCGTCCGCTGCCGCTCGTGTGGATCGTGTTCGCACTTGCCGACGATCGCCCGCGTTCTCTATTCTCCCCCGAACGCGTGTTCGCCGAAAGCTGGTCGAAGGATCGATCAGCCGACCTTTGTTCCAGCACGAGCTCAGCATGGATGCCTCAACGAGCCTTTCCGATCTTGCCGATATCGCCCCGCCGCCCGCACTGCCACCTCGCCATGCCCCACGTTACGAAGGGTCGTCTGGGCGGGCAGGCTTACCCTCCAGGCTTGACTGCCGCCACGAGCAGTCAGCCTCGGAGATTCGGGCAGTCCGCACTCTGGGACTCCTCGGGTTGGCAATCGGTCAGACCATGGACTGGTTTCTGCGGCGGCAGCAGGACGACGGTCACTGGCGGGGTCCCCTCGAAGGCGACACCATCCTGGAAAGTGAATACCTGCTGATCCGGGCATGGGCCGGAAGGCTCGATGATGCCGATGCGGTCGGCTGTGGTGAACGGATCCTGCGGGAGCAGCTGCCTACCGGTGGCTGGGCGATTTACCCGGGTGGTGTGGTCGATCCCAGTGCGAGCGTGAAGGCTTACCTCGCCCTGAAAATCCTCGGGGCCGACCCTGCATCTGAGCCACTCAGGCGAGCCCGCCGGGCGATTGCGGCCGCCGGTGGTCCCTGGGCGGTCAACAGTTTCACCCGCTTTTATCTGGCCCTGCTGGGGCAAATCCCCTACGCCGCCTGTCCAGCTGTGCCGCCGGAAATGATTCTCTTGCCCGACTGGTTTCCGGTGAGCCTGCACCGGGTGTCTGCCTGGTCGCGGACAATGATCGTGCCGCTCTCGCTGATCTGGGCGTTCAAGCCTGTGCGGCGGCTGCCAACTTCCCAGGGCATTGCCGAGCTCTATGCGGAACTTCCCGATCCCGACCACGTGCCACCCATCGGTGCGGACGATGCCTGGTCACGTTTTTTTCGGGGCCTTGACCGTTGTTTGAAGGCTGCTGACAGTCTCGGCTTTCGTCCCCTGCGAAGCCGGGCGGTCGCCGCCTGCCGCCGCTGGATGCTCGCGCGGTTCACCGCCAGCGACGGTCTGGGTGCCATCTTTCCGCCGATTGTCTGGAGCATCGTCGCCCTCCGAGCCATGGGCTGTGCCGACGATTCGCCGGAGGTGGAGGAGTGCTGGAACCAACTCGCCGGACTTGTCGAGCGGCCAGGCGATGGCACGACTCGAATTGAGCCCTGTCGTTCACCGGTCTGGGATACCGCCATCACGCTCCGGGGCCTTGCCGATACGCAGGCAGCGAACGCTGAATCGCGACCGCCCGCGTTGCAGACCGCGATGAATCGCGCGGTTGACTGGCTGCTTGATCGCGAGGTGCGGTTCGCCGGTGACTGGGCCCGGCGGGTGCAGGCCGAGCCGTCGGGCTGGTGCTTTGAATATGCCAACCGGCACTATCCCGATGTCGATGACACCGCCATGGTGCTGATTGCCCTGGCAGCGTGGCAGCGGGTGCCGGGCGAGCAGGCGGCTGATCGGCGGCGACAGCGACGGATTGCGCAGGCTGCCGCTCGGGCGCGACAGTGGCTGGCCGCCATGCAGAATGCGGACGGCGGCTGGGGGGCCTTCGACCGGGACAACAACTGCGAACTACTCTGCAAGGTGCCGTTCGCCGACCACAATGCCATGATCGATCCGAGTTCGCCGGACCTGGCCGGCCGGGTGCTTGAGGCACTCGGCAGCCTGCGGCTGCGGATGGGTGATCCGACGGTCGATCGTGCCGTCGGCTACCTGCGACAGACCCAGGAGCGCGACGGCAGCTGGTTCGGCCGCTGGGGGGTCAACTACATTTACGGCACCTGGCAGGCCATCGAAGGCCTGCGGGCGGTGGGGCTCGCCGCGGACGATCCTGCAATCATTGCAGGCGTTCGCTGGCTGGAGTCGCGGCAGCAGGCCGACGGTGGCTGGGGGGAAACGCCGGCCAGTTACGCCGACCCGGCGTTGGCGGGTGTGGGCGAGCCGACGCCCTCGCAGACAGCCTGGGCAGTGGCTGGATTGATCGCCGCCGGCCGGCATGACTCGCCGGCAGCCCGCCGCGGGGTGCAGTGGCTGATCACCCGGCAGCGGGCCGACGGTGACTGGGACGAGACCGCCTTCACCGGGACCGGGTTCCCCAAGGTCTTCTATCTGCGTTACCACTACTACCGGGTTTCCTTCCCGCTGATCGCCCTGGCCCGGTGGCGGGCGGCGATGGACCCGTCAGCCAGCAGAATGGGAATGGAACACGGGGCAGCTGCCCCAGACCGTGACAGCCTCCAGGAGTTCGTGGCATGAGTGTTCCGGTTGGCCAGATGATGGCGGTGCTGCGGCACGTGGCGATCCAGCGGTTGCGGGGCAACCGGCGGTATCCGCTCGTGCTGATGCTCGAACCGCTCTTTCGCTGCAACCTGGCCTGCGCCGGTTGTGGCAAGATCCAGCATCCGGCCGATGTGCTGCGGCAGAACCTCTCGCCCGAGGACTGCTTCCGCGCGGTGGACGAGTGCGGGGCGCCGATTGTCGCCATCCCTGGCGGCGAGCCCCTGCTGCACCCGCAGATCGACGAAATCATCGCCGGCATCGTGGCCCGCAAGAAGTATCTCTACGTCTGCACCAATGCGATCAAGCTCGAGGAGATGCTTCCCCGGTTCAGACCATCAAAATACCTCGCGTTCTCGGTCCATCTTGACGGCCTCCAGCGGGAGCACGATGCCTCGGTCTGCCGCGAGGGGGTGCATGCGATGGCGATCGACGCGATCAAGGCGGCCCGCACGGCGGGCTTTCGGGTAACCACCAACTCGACCCTCTTCGCCGATGCCGACCCTGACCGCTGCCGTGAGTTCTTTGACGAGGTGATGGCCCTCGGGGTCGAGGGGATGATGGTCTCCCCCGGCTATTCCTATGAGAAGGCACCCGATCAAGAAAACTTCCTTTCCCGCGAGCGGAGCCAGGGACTGTTTCGGGCGATCTTCCGTGGTGCCGGTCGGCGGTGGCGGTTCAATCAATCGCCGGTCTTCCTGGAGTTTCTCAAGGGGGCCTGGGAACTCGAGTGCCGTCCCTGGGGCACGCCCTCGTACAGCCTGTTCGGCTGGCAGAAGCCCTGCTATCTGCTTGATGACGGCTATGCCGCCAGTTTTGCTGAATTGATGGAGACCACCGACTGGTCGGCCTATGGTCGGGCCAGCGGCAATCCCAAGTGCCAGCAGTGCATGGCCCACTGCGGCTATGAGCCAGCCGCGGTCGAGGCGACCTTCGGCTCGTGGCGAGGCTTCTGGCGGACGGCCCGGCTGATGCTGCTGGGAGCACCGGATCAGCCGGCCGTCTCTCCGAGCCCTGCCCCGCAGCCGCGGCTGCCTCGGCTCCCTATCGTCGATCCAGTGCCGGCCGAGCGAGTCGCCTGATCAGCGAGTGGTTGCTCGGTCAGCCAGCAGCCGCTGCGCCTCGATTGCTGCGCCCCGGGCTCCGGCAGTGTCGCCGTCGGGCATGATGGCAATTGGGATCTCGGCCTGCTCCTCCCGCTGCCTGGGCAGCCCGCCGCGGACTTCAGCGAGAAACCACTGCTGAAACTCAGTTGCCGTTTCGATGGCTCCACCGCCGACGATCAGGGCATCCGGATCGAAGACGTTGATCATTTGATCGAAGAACAGCCCGAGGCCGCGGGCCTGCACCTGAAAGATGGCCCGGCACATGGGGTCGCCAGCAGCGGCCAGGCCACGAACCCGTACCGCTGCCGCTGCCGGCTCCACCCCGGCCAGCTCGTGGCCGGGAAACCGTGGCAGGAAATGCGGCAGGAGGTTTTGCCGGATTGCCGTCAGCGAGCAGAGCGATTCCAGATCGCCCGTGCGGCCACAGTTGCAGTGCGGGGCAACCCCGGCCAGGTCGGGCAACTGTTCGACCAAGGCGGCCACTGGCAGCAGCACGTGGCCAAGCTCACCCCCGAAGCCATGGCTGCCGGCAACAACCGTTCCGTTGTGGATGATGCCGCCGCCCAAGCCGGTGCCGATGATGGCCGCCACACTGGTCCGGCCGGGCTCGGTGCCGAACATGCTGGCATGCCCCCAGACCGCCGCCGCATTCCCGTCGTTGAGATAGTGCACCGGCAGGCCAAGCAATGCTGCAAGCCCACCGCGGATGTCGAAGCCAGCCCAGTCGGCATGGACGAAGTTGGTCGAACCGCGGCGGCTGAGCACACCGGCCGCCGAAGCCGGCCCCGGGGTGTCGAGGCC
This sequence comes from uncultured Planctomycetaceae bacterium, assembly GCA_937926325.1. GTDB lineage: Bacteria > Planctomycetota > Planctomycetia > Pirellulales > UBA1268 > UBA1268. The sequence goes on from CALAZQ010000106.1 coordinate 13,571, forward strand.
GACAGCGGCCAGGTCGCCGCGGCTGGCACCTGCCCGGTCAAGCGCCCGGTCGAGCCCCGCGGCGATCTGCTGCAGGCAGACCTGCGGCCCCTCGACGCTGCGTGCCGGATGTTCGCAGAGGCCATCAATCAGAAATTGTCCATCCTGGTCGAGCAGGGTGACATTGACGGCGGTTCCGCCGAGGTCGATGCCGGCGACGAGGCTCGGGCTGTCAGCGGACGAGAAAGTGGTTTTGGGCATCAAGCGGGGCTCGCAGCAAGGAGGGAAGTGCAAAAACCACGAAGGGCACGAAGAAAGACGGAGGAAAGGCCCTCGTCGTCACAATTGCGGGACGAAACAGGGAGGAGGCCAAAGCCCCTTCGTGTCCTTCGTGCCTTCGTGGTGCCCTCCAAAAACCAAGTTAGCTGCCACATCATGCTCAGGCGGCCGCCAGCAGTTCCCGGCGGACGCGACCGACGATGGCCCTGAGGCCACGGCTGCGGAGCATGCCGAGAACCTCGGCCAGACCGATCCGGTCGAGCAGGTCGTCGGCAAGTTCATTGGCCTCGGCCTGCGGGCGGCCCGCGACCGCCTCGGCGAGCAGGGCCACAAACCCTTTCACCGTCGGTGCTTCTTCCGCCACCTCGGCCACCAACGACATGCCGCTGTCAGAAACCTCGGGCCAGAGAAAGACTGCCGTCTGGCACTCGTGCACGCGACGGTCCTCCTGCTGCTTGCGGGCCTGATAGTCGGCTGACAACGGGGGCAGGCGGCCGGCAAAGTCAAGGAGCAGCTCCAGCTTCTCACGGCCGTCGAGGTCCGCGAACTCATCGACGATCCGATCGATGCGATCGCTCACCGTATCCATGGGCATGTCCGGGCAACCGGGGGTGCAGGAGAGGGACAGTCTGTTATCAGGCTTCTGCGTGTGGTGCTGCTGGCGGATCCCCACCTTCCGGCAGCGAGCCCTTCACAACCGGGACGCCGACACAGTTGCCCCACTCCATCCAAGAGCCGTCATAGTTCTTCACGTTCCCGAAGCCGAGCAGGTACTTGAGCACAAACCAGGTCAGGCTCGATCGTTCACCAATCCGGCAGTAGGCGATCGTCGGGCTGCGTCGCTTCAGGTGATTGGCCTTGCAGTAGAGCTTCTCGAGCTCACGGGCTGGCTTGAATGTGCCGTCGTCGTTGACCGAAAGCGGCCAGGGGATGTTGACCGCCCCAGGGATGTGGCCACCCCGCAGCGCACCTTCGTTGGGGTAGTCGGGCATGTGCAGCCGCTCACCACAATACTCTTCCGGGCTCCGGACATCGACGAGGGGCTTTCCTGCCTTCTGGTGCTTGAGCACATCGTCCCGAAGGGCCCGCACCGATTTGTCTTGTTCTGGAGCTGTATAGCTGGCCGGCGGGTAGGAAACCCGCTCGGACGACCATTCGCGACCCTCGAGCTGCCACTTCTTGCGGCCGCCGTTCATGATTTTGCAGTTGGGGTGCCCATAGAGCTTGAACACCCAGAAGGCGTAGCAGGCCCACCAGTTGTTCTTGTCGCCGTAGAAGACAACGGTGGTGTCGTTGCTGATGCCGTTGTCGCGGCAGATCTTTTCAAAGCCGGCCCGATCGACGTAGTCGCGGATGGTCTGGTCCTGCAGGTCGACCTGCCAGTCGATCTCGACCGCCCCTGGAACGTGCCCCTGGGTGTAAAGGGCTCGGTCCTCGTTGGATTCGACGATTCGGACGGTCGGATCAGTCAGGTGTTCGGCCACCCAGTCGGTCGAAACGAGCACGTCGGGGTCAGCGTAGTGGGCCATCGATGCAGCTCCTCGGTCGGAAACGTTGTGGGCCGTCCGATCGTAGTGGATGCACCGAAGGCCTGCAACGAGCGGCTGCCGTTGCCGCACTGGGCAGTTTCCGGCCAAGGGAATGACCCGCATCGGAAGTGCCGGGCACCTCGTGACCGCGGAGGCAGATGCGGTAGGATATGACGAGGAACGGTCGGTTCTTCGGTTGCCGGTCCCCTATCCCTTTGCCGCCGGCCCTCTCGTCGTCGGCAGCGATTCGCAGGAGTTTTGATGGGTCCCCAGTTCATTTTTCAGATCACCGACCTCACCAAAAAGTTCGGGCAGCGAGAACTGCTGAAGAACATCAACCTGGCGTTTTATCCGGGGGCCAAGATCGGCCTGCTTGGCCGCAACGGTGCCGGCAAAAGCACGCTGATGAAAATCATGGCGGGCATCGACAAGGAGTACGAGGGCGAGGCTCGGCTGGCGGAAGGCTTCACCGTCGGCTACCTCGAGCAAGAGCCGGAACTCGATCCCGAGAAGACGGTCTTTGAGAATGTGCTGGACGGCGTCGATCAGGCCCGAGCCGTGCTCAGGCGGTACGAGGAGATCAATGCCCGGTTTGCCGAGCCGCTCGACGATGACGAGATGGAGAAGCTGCTGGCTGAACAGGCAGCGGTGCAGGATGAGATTGACGCCAAGAACCTCTGGGATCTTGACCGGCAGGTCGAGATTGCCATGGATGCGATGAACCTGCCACCCGGGGACTGGGGCGTGACGAAGCTGTCGGGAGGCGAGCGCCGACGGGTCGCCCTCTGCCGGCTGCTGTTGGAAAAGCCCGACCTGCTCCTGCTCGATGAGCCGACCAATCATCTCGACGCTGAGAGCGTCCTCTGGCTGGAACACTACCTGGCCGACTACACCGGCACTGTGGTGGCTGTCACCCACGACCGGTACTTCCTCGACAACGTTGCCAAGTGGATCCTCGAGGTCGACCATGGCCGGGGCATTCCCTTCGAGGGCAACTACACCGCCTGGCTCGAGCAGAAACAGGCACGAATGGCGCTTGAGGAGAAGCAGGCCTCGGCCCGGCAGAAGACGCTGGCGAAGGAACTGGAATGGGTCCGGATGTCGCCGAAGGCCCGGCAGGCTAAGAGCAAGGCCCGGATGGCCGCCTACGAGAAGCTGGCTGCTGAAGAGGCCGCCGCCCGCGATACCGATGCCGAGATCACCATTCCCGCCAGCCGCCCGCTGGGTGACCAGGTGATCGATGCCGAGGGGCTCTCGAAGGCCTTCGGCGACAAGCTGCTGTTTGAGAACCTGTCGTTCCGGCTGCCGCCCGGTGGCATTGTCGGCATCATCGGTCCCAATGGGGCCGGGAAGACGACACTCTTTCGGATGCTCGTCGGCCAGGAGGAGCCGGATGCCGGTGAAATCAAAGTCGGTGGGACGGTGGACATCGGCTACGTCGATCAGACTCGCGACGCCCTCGACCCTGAGAAGACCGTTTTTGAAGAGATTTCAGGCGGCCATGACACCATCCAACTCGGCAAGCGGACGGTCAATGCCCGTAGCTACGTTGCCAAGTTCAACTTCATGGGGCCCGATCAGCAGAAGAAGGTCGGCACGCTCTCCGGCGGTGAACGCAACCGGGTTCACCTGGCAAAGCTGCTGCGGGCCGGGGCCAACCTGTTGCTGTTGGATGAGCCGACCAACGACCTCGACGTCGATACGCTGCGGTCACTCGAGGAAGGCATCACGAACTTTGCCGGCAGCGTCGTGGTCATCACCCACGATCGCTGGTTCCTCGACCGGCTGGCAACCCACATCATCGCCTTCGAGGGGGACGGCTACGTTCACGTCTGCGAGGGGAACTTCGAGGTCTATGAAAGCAGCCGCAAGGAACGGCTCGGTGCAGACGCCGACGAGCCGCACCGGTTCCGGTACAAGAAGATCCATAGCTAGATACACGCGAAACATCGGCCTCCTGCCAATGGTGTTCGGCACGGGATGTGCGGGTGAGGCCGCATCCGTCCTGCGTGTACCACCGGCTCGGGGGCGGCGAAAGTCTCGTCGTCGGGCGAGGATACGCCCAACACTCCTCGAGCGTTCGCCGACCCCCGAGCCTCCCGGTACTGGTTCAAATCCCCACTCGATATTCCGGGAGGGGTGCCCGTGCCCTGAGAGCCGGCGTAGCTCGGGCACCGATCCGCCAGCGGCGGATTGGTCGGCGGAGCCATGGATGGCGGAGCGCAGGCAGCTTCGAACGAGCGAAGGCCTGGAGG
>CALAZQ010000107.1 GCA_937926325.1 uncultured Planctomycetaceae bacterium
CCGACCGGCTGGTCGCCAGCCTGGAGCGGGCCTTGGCCGAGTTTCTCGGCAAGGTCACGGCTCAGGATGACCTCACCGCAGTCGTGGTGAAGCGGGCGGCCGATGCGGTAGCGGCGAAAGAGTCGGCTGCCCAGCCGCTTGTCGGTAGTCAGCCGGTCGGGTAGGACAGCGTCCGATGGGACGAAACGAGTCAGGCGTGGCTTGTTCGCCGGCAGCGAGACAGCAATTTTCTGGAGACCACCAGCATGCGAATCATGATCATCGTCGGTAGTCACCGACAGCAGAGTGAGTCGAGCCGCGTGGCCGCCTTTGTGGCGGCCGATCTCAAGCAGCTCGATTCGACCCTCGTCATCGACACGCTCGACCTCGCTGGCAATCCGCTGCCGCTCTGGGATGAAAGCCTCTGGCAGCCCGACAGCCCGCTGGCTGCCGCCTGGAAGCCGATCCGCAACCGGATGCGGGAGGCCGCCGGCTTCGTGCTGGTCACGCCCGAGTGGGCCGGCATGGTGCCGCCGGGCCTGAAGAACCTGCTGCTCTTTGCCAGTGCCAAAGAGGTTGGCCACAAGCCGGCCCTGGTGGTGGCGGTGTCGGCCTCGCGGGGCGGCAGCTATCCGGTCAACGAGCTGCGTACCAGCGGCTACAAGAACAACCGGCTGCTGGTGATCCCCGAGCACGTCTTGGTGCACGATGTCGCTGACGTCCTGGCCGGTCCCCAGCCGGCTGGTGAGCGGGATGCCTGGCTGCGGAAGCGGATCACCTTTGCCGACCGGCTGCTGCTGGAATATGCCAAGGCCCTCGGCTCGGTCCGGGCCAGCGGCCTGACTGAGGATGCCGATTTTCCCTACGGCATGTAGAATTTGCGTCGGCTGAGGTGAAATCGAGTGAAATTGCGATCGAGCCACGGTGAACCGGCCCCGACTGTCTCGTCTTGCTCACCGCATCCTGGAGGACCGCAGCACATGACTCACAAGATCGTGCCGACACTTGCCCTGCTCGTCGCCTGCTTGGCCGGCCTTTGCACCGCCGATGAGCCGGGGCCAGCTGAGCCTGCACCGAACCCCCTCGCCGAGACGGTCGAACTGGGCCGGCTGCTGGTTGAGCAGACCTCGACCCACCCGCTGACTCGCGACTATGTCGGGGCGGCCCTCAACTGCACCTCCTGTCATCTCGACAACGGCACCCATCCGACGGCGGCGAGTTTCCTCGATGTGGCCACGGCCTATCCGGCCTGGGCCGGCCGCGAGGGCCGGGTGATCACGCTTGAGGACCGCATCCTCAACTGCTTCATGCGAAGCTGCAACGGCACGCGGCCGCCGCAGGGCAGTGAGCCGGCGGTGGCGATTGCCGCCTACATCACGTCGCTGTCGACCGGCCGGCCGATCAAGATGAACGGCAAAAGCCCCCATGGCCCGCGGCGGGTGCCGCCGCTTGCGATCGACCCGGCCACTGCCGACCCTGCTGCCGGTGCAAAGCTCTATGCCGATCGCTGCGGCGACTGCCATGCCGCCGACGGCAACGGCACGGCCGACGGCCCGCCGGTCTGGGGGCCGCGAAGTTTCAACATGGGGGCTGGGCTGTCGCACGTTGAGCATCTGGCTGCTTGGCTCAAGCTGGCGATGCCGCTGGACGACGCGACCCTGACCGACCGCGAGGCTCTCGACATCGCCGCCTATGTCAACAGCCACCCGCGGCCCGAGTTTGTGATCGAGGAGCACCTGCCGCCGGATGCCAAGCTGGGCGTCTACAACGGCAAGCGGTAGGGAAGTGGCGAACTACTCCCCAGCCGTCGCCAGCCGCAGGGCAACCCGGCAGCCGGTGAGGAACTGGTCGATGTCGAGCCGCTCGTCGAGCGAGTGGCCGGCCACCTGGCCGGCCCCGAGCGTGGCCACCGGAATGCCACGGGCGTTCAGCCAGTTGGCATCGAGTGCTCCCTGGGTGGTGAGCAGTTCGGGCTGCAGGCCGAGTGAGCGGATGGCCCGGGCCGCGACGGTCACCGAAGGGGCTCGTTTGGGCAGCGTGAAGGGTTCATATTCAATCTCGCTGGTCACCGTCACGCTGCCCCGCTGGCCGCGGCTGTTCTTGACTGCCCGCACCGCCCGCTGGCAGGCCCGGTCGACCTCGCGGGCAATTCGGTCGAGCAGTCTGCGGTCAAAGCTGCGGCACTCGCCGTGAATATCGACCCGGTCGGTGACGACGTTGGTGGCGTCGCCGCCCCGGATCGTGGCCAGGTTGCAGGTGCCCACCTTGCCACCGCGGACAAACTCGCCGTGCCAGCCGCCGCTGACCAGATCCTGAATCGCCAGCCCCGCCAGGGCGACCGCACTCACCCCGCGGTCGGCGGCGCCACCGGCATGGCTGGCAATGCCCTGAAAGCTGATCGCCAGCGTCCGGCCACCGATGGCGGCGCGGGTGATCCGCTGGGGCCCGCGGCCGTCGAAGTTCCAGGCCAGCTGCGGCCGGCCCAGCTTGCGGACGTCGACGTACCGGCTGCCAAACAGTCCCAGTTCTTCCTGCACGGTGAACAGCAGCGTCAGCGGCGGGTGGGGCAGTTTCCGGCGAAAGATCTCCAGCACCGCCGTCAGCACGGCCGCCACGCCCGAGCGGTTGTCGGCACCGAGACCGCTTTTGGGATTGCCCGAGACCAGTGAGTCGCCCCGCCGGATTGGCCGGCAGCCGACGGCGAGTGGCACGGTGTCGAGGTGGGCCATCAGCAGCCGCCGGGGGCCGCGGACCGTGCCGGGCAGCTTCACGATCAGGTTGCCGGTGTCACCGCCGGCGGGCGACTTCTGGTGGGCGTTGTCGGTGGTGATGGCTGCGGCCGGCACCCCGGCGGCCAGCAGCCGGCGGCGAACCTCGGCAGCCATGGCCGCCTCGCGGCAACTGGGGCCGGGGATTTTCATCAGGGCCGTGACGAGATCGAGGCTGCGATCACAGTCAGGTGCCGACGGTTCGGGGGCGGGTGGCATGGGTGGCTCGGTGACGCGGGCGATGGCAGGTCAAACAAGAAACAATTGCCAGAGTGCTCCCGATTGTAAATAGATGTGATAGTCTTCCGCTCGGCAAAGCCGCCATTGAACTGCTTCGCCACATCCGATCACCCGCAACACCCAAAGGAGTGTCTCGACCATGGCCGAAACGAATGCCGCCCCATCATTGGCCACCGCAACCGGTGGCGTCCCTGCCGCCGTCAGCCCTGCAGCTGCCAAGCCGGCGAAGAAGGCTGCGAAGAAGCCGGTAAAGAAGACCGCCAAGAAGAAACTCGTAAAGAAGGCCGCCAAGAAAAAGGCCGCCAAAAAAGCGTCAGCGGCCAAGCCCGTAGTGGCGAAGAAGTCGGCGGCGGTCGCCACCGCCGCCAAGCGGCCGAAGCGAAAGAAGGCTCGGCGGCGGAAGCTGGCCAAGGCCAGCCGCAGCACCGCGGCAGTGGCGCGGTCGTCCGCTGAGATTTCGGTCGATGATCTGATTGCCGCCAAGCAGGCGTCGGCCGATCTCGGCGGGTCAGACCGGGCGATTGCGGCCCTGGCGGCGCTCAAGAAACTCGCCGACTGAGTGCTGCTTAGGAAACCTCGGCGGAAGCCTCAGGGAAGCGGCGGTGTGCGAAGACATTACGTCCATCGTTCTGGCTGTCCGCCGTTTCCTGCCGCCGGTTGGCTCTGGGAATGGAAGCCGCCAGGCGGAAGCCGGCGGACCGGCAAGCCGCACGGGGTGTCCGTTCAATCGAAAGGGGTTTGCGTGGGCCACTTGTCCCGCTTTGCCCGGTGCTGTGGAGCAACCGCAGCATCCTCGTTCGGCCGCCTGCCCGACGACGGTGCCGGTGGAGATAGTTCCTCCGGCAGCGATGCCACGCGGAGCCGGTCGGCTTTGGCAGGGCAGGGATGCGGGTGAACTGAGTCCTTGAAGTGCTGAGGTGCAACAGTGGAACACATTCGCGTGAATCGGGCTGGCCTGACGCTGGCCGTGGTGTTGGCAGGGCTGCATCTGATCTGGGTAACGCTGGTGGCGGTGGGGGCGGCCCAGCCGCTGCTCGACTTTGCCTTTCGGATCCACATGATGGAGGCCGATGCGACTGTCGGTGAGTTTGCCTTTGGGCCGGCTGCCCTGTTGCTGATGGTGACGGCGGGTGTCGGCTATGTCAGCGGGGCGGCGCTGGCGGCGGTCTGGAATCTGCTGGGGTACGCCCGGGCCTTCTTCGCCAAGCAGCACCCGCTGCCGGGCATGGGCAAGCCGGCGGGCATGTCGTGACCTGATCACCAGGCTCGCGGCCGGGGCCTTGGGGCCGTCGCACGGAGCCGCACGTTGTTCTCCCTCTCCCACTGGGAGAGGGCCG
>CALAZQ010000108.1 GCA_937926325.1 uncultured Planctomycetaceae bacterium
GCAGCGTTTTTCGTGCCTTCGTGGTAATTCACGCCCCCCGCTCCCGCTGGCTGACCTCGAGCAGCACGCTGTCGCCGTCGCTGTCGGGCAGTGGCCAGCTGGCGAGGCGACGGGCGGCCAGCTGCTTGAGCAAGCCACGGTGCCGGGCCTCGGCTTTTTCGGCTTCCCACCGCGGGCCCTTGATCACGAGCAGGCGGCCGAAAGACTCCCGCAGGGGCTCGAACCAGCCCAGCAGCTTGGCCAGCGGGGCCACCGCCCGCACCACCAGGGTGTCAAACGGCTTCCCAGCGGCCGCCGCCGCAGCCACCACCTGCTGGGCGGCCCGGTCATGCACCAGCAGGCTCAGGCCGATCTCCTGCAGAATCGCCGCCACCGCCTTGGCCCGTTTGCCGACACTGTCAGAGAGTTCGACCGTCAGGTCGGGCCGCAGCACCGCCAGCAGCACCCCGGGCACCCCACCCCCGGTGCCGACATCGAGCAGCCGCTCGCCCGCGGCCAGGTGCGGGCAGAGGGCAGCCGCATCGGCAACGTCGCGGGCTACGAACCGGGCGGCGTCGGTATGCCGGGTCAGGTTGAGCCGTTCGTTCCAGGCCCAGAGCCGGCTGGCATAGGCGGCCAGTCCAGGTAGTGCTGTGGCCGGCAGGTCGAGACCCAGCCGGTCAGCCTCGGCGGCGATTGCGTCAGCCAGGTCAGCAGCAGGCTGGCGAGAAGGCGTGTCGTCGGTCACTTGATGAACAGCATCTCCGCATAGGTCGGCAGGGGCCAGAGATCATCGGGCAGCAGCACCTCCATCCGGTCGGCCGTTTCTCGCAGCTGCTGCATGGCGGGCACCACCTGCCGGTGGAAGTGCTCGGCCTCGGCCGTGACATTTCCGGCGGCGTCATGGTCAACCGCCGCCTGCAGGGCATCGATTCGCTGCTCGCACTCATGCACCAGGGCGGTCAGTTTTTCCAGCGTCCCCAGATGGGCCGACTGGCCGAGTGCCGCCAGCTTGGTGGCGGTATCGACCAGCTCGCCCTGATAGCGGTAGCCCGCCGGCAGAATCATCTTGCGGGCCAGTTCCAGCGCCGTGTTGGCCTCGGTGTTGAGATCCTTGCAGTACCGCTCCATGTAAATCTCGTGCCGGCTTTCCATTTCTCGCCGCGAGAGCACCCCGTACGCTTCAAACAACGCGATGTTCTCGGGGGTGATCAAGGTTGCCAACGCCTCGGGGGTGGCCCGCAGGTTGGGCAGGCCGCGGCGGGCTGCCTCCTCCTGCCACTCCGGGGCATAGCCGTTGCCGTTGAAGATGACCGCCTTGTGGGCGGTGATCTCGCGGTGCAGTAGCTGCTCGACCGCCGCCGGCAGCTGCTCGGGATCGCCGCCGGTCGCCTTTTCCAGATCGGTCGCGTAGCGGTCGAGGCTTTCGGCCACGATCGTGTTGAGGGCCACCAGGGGGCCGGCGATCGACTGGCTCGAGCCGACGGCCCGAAACTCGAACTTGTTGCCGGTGAAGGCGAAGGGGCTGGTGCGGTTGCGGTCGCCGGCATGCTTCGGCAGCGGCGGCAGGGTGTCGACGCCGATCGTCAGGGTGCCGGTCGACTTGCTGCCGGTGATGCTGCCCTGTTCGATCTGCTCGAAGATGTCGGTCAGCTGATCACCGAGGAAGATCGAAATGATCGCCGGGGGCGCTTCGTTGGCCCCCAGTCGGTGGTCGTTGCCGCTGGAGGCGATCACCGCCCGCAACAGGTCGCCATGCAGGTGGACGGCCCGAATCACGGCCATGCAGAAGACGAGGAACTGCATGTTGGCATGGGGCGTCTCGCCCGGCTCCAGCAGGTTGCCCAGCCGGCAGCCGAGCGACCAGTTGAGGTGCTTGCCCGAGCCGTTGATCGTGGCGAAGGGTTTTTCGTGCAGCAGGCAGGACATGCCGTACTTCGGGGCCACCCGGCTGAGCATCTGCATGATCAGTTGCTGGTGGTCGTTGGCGATGTTGCCGTTTTCGTAAACCGGGGCAATCTCGTACTGGCTGGGGGCGACCTCGTTGTGCCGGGTCTTCACCGGCACGCCAAGCTTGTACAGCTCCCGCTCCACCTCGAGCATGCAGGCGAGCACCCGTTCGGGAATGGCCCCGAAGTACTGGTCTTCAAACTCCTGGCCTTTGGGCGGCTTGGCCCCGAACAGCGTGCGGCCGGTCAGCATCAGATCGGGCCGGGCGAAGAAGAAGTTGCGGTCGATCAGGAAGTATTCCTGCTCCGGTCCGGCCGAGGACGTCACCGGGCCGACGTCGGTGTGACCGAACAGGGCCAGCAGCCGGCGGGCCTGCCGGTCGAGAGCCTGCATGCTCCGCAGCAGCGGCGTCTTCTTGTCGAGGGCCTCGCCGGTCCACGAGCAGAAGGCGGTGGGAATGCAAAGCGTGGTGCCGTTGGGGTTTTCCAGCACATAGGCGGGGCTGGTGGGGTCCCAGGCTGTATAGCCGCGGGCCTCAAAGGTGGCTCGGAGGCCGCCGGAGGGAAAGCTGGAGGCGTCTGGTTCGCCCTGAATCAGTTCCTTGCCCGAGAACTCGGCCACCGCCCCGCCACCGCCGGTGGGCGAGAGAAAGCTGTCGTGCTTCTCGGCGGTGAGGCCGGTCAGGGGATAGAAGACGTGGGCATAGTGGGTCGCTCCCTTCTCGATCGCCCAGTCTTTCATGGCCAGAGCGACCGCGTCGGAGATGGCCGGGTCGATTGGCTTGCCCTGTTTGATCGTCGCCTGGATCGCCTTGTAGATGCTTTTGGGCAGCCGCTCTCGCATCACGGCGTCGTTGAAGACGTTGACCCCGAAGAGTTCGCCGGTGGGCGTCTCGCGGAGGTTCCAGGCGGGGCCACGGGGTTTATAGCTGTTGAGGGCGGTGACGACGTTGCTGCGAACGCTGGTCATGGGAACGATTCCAGAAGGGGATGGATGCCGGCCAAGCGGCTGCGGCCGGACCCCTCCATTATCGTTTTGCCTGCCCGCAGAATGGAAGTGGCCA
>CALAZQ010000109.1 GCA_937926325.1 uncultured Planctomycetaceae bacterium
AAGGGCGTGGGTTGTTTGTGGAGTGACGGGGCATTGCCCATGCCATCTCGCCGGACGTTCGCTCCGGTCATCCCGCCCTTCACTCACTCGACGGAAACTTCGCTTCGCCCTCCCGGCTTCACTCAGTTTCCGACGCCGCTCGATTGGCATGGGCAACGCCCCTCACCCTATCAATTCAGCGACGAGTCGCCCCTGCTACGGCATCGCCTTGATCAGTTCCAACGCCAGGGCCCGGACCTTGCCGGGGTTGACGTTGGGGTTCTTCTTTTTGGCCTGGCCGATCAGGCCTCCGGCGGCCTGTTCCTTGCCGCCCTTGACGTCGGCGACGATCTTGGGATTGGCCGCGATCAGCTCTTCACAGAGGGCCTTCAGGTCACCCTCATCGACTGCGGCGATGCCCATGCCCGCGATGACGTCGGCCACCAGCTTGCCGGTCTCGAGGACCGCGGCAAAGATCTCGCGGCCCCGGCTGGTGTCGAAGTCGCCCTGCTTGATCCGGCCGATGATGTCGGCCACCGCGGCTGGCCGCACGGGGAAGTCGGCAATCGTGCCGCCCCGTTCGTTGAGCGACCGCAGCACGTCCTGCTGCATCCAGTTGCTGGCCACCTTGCCCTCGCCGACGAGGCCGGCCAGTTCCTCGAAATAGCCGACCAGTTCGCGGCCCTGGTTGACCAGCACGTCGGCGTCGTAGGCCGAGATGCCCCAGCGGCTTTCCAGCGTCTGCCGCAGCACCGCCGGTGGCTCGCCCATTTCGGCCCGGACCGCGGCGATCTGCTCTGCGGTCACGGTCACCGGCACCAGGTCGGGCTCAGGGAAGTAACGGTAGTCGCTCGATTCTTCCTTGTGCCGCTGGCCACGGGTGATGCCGGCGGTGTCGTCCCAGCCTCGAGTCTGCTTGGGCATACTGCCGAGTTCGGCCCCGGTCGCCTGCCACTCGCCCCACTGCCGCTCGGCCTCATAGGCGAGGGCCCGCTCGACCGAGCGGAAGGAGTTCATGTTCTTGATTTCGACGATCGGCGTCTTGGCCACCCGGCCATCGGCCTGGGGAATGTGCAGGTTGACGTTGGCATCGACCCGCAGGCTGCCCTCCTGCATGTTGCAGTCGCTCACCCCCAGATAGACCAGCAGCAGTTTCAGTTCGTTGAGCCAGGCCCGGGCCTCCTGCGGACTGCGGAGGTCGGGCTGGGTGACGATCTCACACAGCGGCGTGCCGGTGCGGTTGAGGTCGATGCGGCTGTCGGCGGTGCCGGCGGCCTCGTCGTGCATGCTCTTGCCGGCGTCCTCCTCCAGATGCACCCGGATGATGCCGACCCGGCGGGGTTCAAAGGCACCCTTCGGATCACTCACCTCGAGGTGACCGTCGAACGAGAACGGCAGATCGAACTGGCTGATCTGATAGCCCTTGGGCAGGTCGGGATAGAAATAGTTCTTCCGATCCCACTTGGTGAAGCGGGCGATCTCGCAGTTGAGGGCGAGCGCCGACCGCAGGGCCAGGTCGAAGGCCCGCCGGTTCATCACCGGCAGCGACCCCGGCAGGCCGAGGCAGGTCGGGCAGACCTGGGTGTTGGGCGGGCTGCCAAAGGTGGTGCGGCAGCCGCAGAAGAGCTTGGTCTGGGTCTGAAGCTGGACATGCACTTCCAGGCCGATGATGGTCTCGAAAGGCTGGCTGCTGGCGGTCATGGGCGGCTGGGGTGCGGGGTCAGGCGGAGACGGCGGCGGGCCGCCGCGTATGCCAGTCGGTGGTCTGCTGATATTGATGTGCGGCCCGCAGCAGCAGCGGCTCGGAAAGGGCCGGGCCCTGCAACTGGAAGCCGACCGGCAGGCCGCCGGCGGTGAAGCCGCAGGGGAATGAGATGCCGCCGATGCCGGCCAGGTTGGTGCCGACGGTGTAGAGGTCAACCAGGTACATCGCGACGGGGTCGTCGGTCTTCTCGCCCAGCTTGAAGGCGGGGGTGGCCGAGACCGGGCCGCCGATCAGGTCAACCTGCTCGAAGGCATCGAGAAAATCCTGCCGGATCAGCCGCCGCACCCGCAGGGCCTTGGCGTAGTAGGCGTCGTAATAGCCCGCCGAGAGAGCGTAGGTGCCGAGCATGATTCGCCGTTTGACCTCGGGGCCAAAGCCCTCGGCGCGGCTGCGGCAGTACATCTCGACCAGCGGTGAGTCAAAGCTACTGATGCCACCGTCGTCGGGCCTGGCGGTGCCGTCCCAGCGGTGGCCGTAGTGGGCTCCGTCGTAGCGGGCGAGGTTGCTCGAGGCCTCGCTCGGGGCAATCAGGTAATACGTCGGCACCCCATAGGCGGCATGGGGCAGTTCAACCTCGTGGATCGTCGCGCCGGCAGCCTCGTAGGCGGCGAAGGCGGTTTCGACATGCTCGGCTACCTCAGGGTCGAGCCCGTCACCAAAGTGGGCGGCGACCCGGCCGATCTTCAGCCCGGCCAGCGGCTTGTCGAGTTCGGCCCGATAGGCCGGCACGTCGACTGCCAGTGAGGTCGAGTCGCCGGGATCGTGGCCGGCGATGGCCTCCAGCAGCAGGGCACAGTCTTCGGCAGAGCGGGCCATCGGGCCGATCTGATCAAGGCTCGACGAGAAGGCGACCAGCCCGCGGCGGCTGACCCGGCCATAGGTCGGCTTGAGGCCGGTGATGCCACAGAGCCCAGCCGGCTGACGGATTGAGCCGCCGGTGTCCGAGCCGATGGCCAGCGGGGCCATGTCGGCGGCAATGGCCGCGGCTGACCCGCCGCTGGAGCCGCCCGGCGCCCGGTCGAGGTCCCAGGGGTTGCGGACCAGGCCAAACGCTGAGTTCTCGTTCGAGCCGCCCATGGCGAACTCGTCCATGTTGGTCTTGCCGACAATGACGCAGCCCGCCTCCCGCAGCCGCCGTACCACGTCCGCGTCGTAAGGCGGCCGATAGCCGGCGAGCATCTTCGAGGCGCAGGTCGTCGGCTGGTCGGTTGTGCAGAGCACATCCTTCACCGCTACCGGCAGGCCGGCGAGCGGGCCGAGCGGCTTGCCGGCGGCCCGAGCGGCGTCGATTGCCGCAGCCTGGTCGATGGCCCCGTCACGGTCGACTGACAGAAAGGCGTTGATCGTCGGGTTGGCGGCTTCGATCCGCTCGAGAAAGGCCTCGGTGCAGGCGGCGGAGGTGACCTCACCAGCGGCAAGTGCGGCAGCCAGTTCAGCGGCAGAGCGATCGGTCAGCGGCATCGGCTTTCGGGTTGAACGGGGAGTCGAGCGATTTTGGCGGCGGGCTCAGGCCGACCCCGATTCGCCCAGGACGGCGGGGACCAGAAAACACTCGCCGTCATGCCGGGGAGCCATTGCCAGAGCCTGCTCAGTCGAGAGCGAAGCGGCCGGCTCGTCCGCCCGAAACACATTTTGCGAATCGAGGGGGTGGGCCAGCGGTTCAACCGCAGCGGTATCGACCTCTGAGAGCTGCGAGACGAAGCCGACGATGTTGGACAGCTCTTGGGTCAGGCTCGATAGTTCGGCACCGCTGAGGGCCAGCCGGCCCAGCATGGCCACCTTCATCACATCGTCGGCGGTCAGGCCCGGCTGAGTATCGTTCTCGGCTGCCATGCTCGATTCCAGTGGTCAGGGGGCGTGAGGGCGAAGCGAGCCGCGTGCAATCGCCTTGTCAGTTCGGACGCCAGCTCAGGGCCGAGCGCGGGGACCGGCCGGCACCGCCTCTTCGGCAGCTGGCTTGGCCTTCTCGACGTTCGGGAGCCGGAACGGCTTCTGACGGACAACCTTGGTGACGGCCCCACTGCGAATGCACTGGGTGCAGACCAGCCGGGTGGCGGTGGCGCCACTGGCGAGGGTGACCCTCAGCCGCTGGAGGTTGGGCTTGAACTTCCGCCGCGTGATGCCGGTGATCTTGGTGCCGACGCCGCCGAGGTATTTTTGCTTGCCGCGGATCGTCACCGAGTTCCCCATCGAGAACCCCTTGCCGCAGATTTCACAGCTCCGTGCCATCGCACCACCTTTTGAGTTGTCTGAGATCGAAACCGAAAGCATACCTGAGCGGCCCCGGGCCGCAAGATGAGCCGCTTTGGCCTCAGCCCGGGCGGCGGACCGCCGCCGGCGCGACCGCAGCCAGCACAGCCTCGTGCAGCCGGCCGTTGGTGGCCAGGCCGTCCCCGGCGTCGATGGCATCGCGGCCGGTCCAGTCGCTGAAGCGGCCCCCCGCCTCGGCGACCACCACCGAGGCGGCGGCGGCGTCCCAGGCGTTGAGCATCGGGTCGGCCATGATGTCGGCCCGGCCGGTCGCCACGAGCAGATAGCCGTAGCCGTCACCCCAGGTGCGGACGATGCCGCAGGCGTCCTCCAGCTCCAGCCGGACCCGGCCGCCGGCGGTATCGGCGTCGAGAGTAATCGGCCGCCGCCGGAAGTCGCGGAAGTCACTCGAGCAGATCAGGCTGTCGGCCAGCTCGCGGCGGCTGGAGACCCGGGCTGGTATCGGCTGCTCATCACCCCGCTGGTGCCAGGCACCGCCGCCGCGGGTGGCGTAGACGAGCTCGTTGAGGGCCGGCATGAAGATGATACCGAGCACGCCCACGCCCTCCCGGCGGCAGCCGACGAGGGTGGCGTAGAGCGGCACCCCGCTGATGAACGACTTGGTGCCGTCGATCGGATCGACCACCCATTCATAGCCTGAGTTGCCCGGTCGGCAGCCGGTCTCTTCGCCCAGGAAGGCGTCGTCCGGAAAGGCCGTGAGCAGACGGTCGCTGAGGAGCTTTTCGGCAGCCACGTCTGCGGCGGTCACCGGCGAGGCGTCGGCCTTGGTCTGAACGGCAAGCTCTGGGTTCTGAAACCAGGACAGCGTGCCGATGCCCGCCTCGCGGGTGGCCGTCAGGGCCACCCGCAGCCGTGGCTCGAGTGCTGGGTCAGTCATTCGCCTTCCCCTCTCCTGGTTCGTCGGGGGCCGCCGCGCTGTTGGGGACGGTGGTAGCCGCAACGGCCGGCCGACCGCCGCCAGCCGGCAGCACCGAAAGCAAAAGCAGCAGCCCGGCCCCGGCCACCAGAAAACTGTCGGCCAAGTTGAAGATCGGCCAGTCGATCACGCCCTCGAGCCGGAAGTGGATGAAGTCGCGGACGGCAAAGACCGGCTGCCCCTGCCGGGCCAGCGGCGCATGCCAGACAAGGCCGGGCAGCCCCAGCCGGTCATAGAGGTTGCCCAGAATACCGCCGCTGATCAACGCCAGTGCCACCACCAGCAGCCCGTCACCCCGCAGCCGCAGGCTATTGACCGTAACGATGATGCCGATCAGGGCCGCGACCGACACGGTGATGAACAGCCAGCCCATCCCCTGCCCCAGTCCGAAGAGCGCGCCTTCATTGAGGTTGGTCTCCCACCAGAGCAGCTGCGGGATGACGACGACGCCGGGCTGCATGCCAGGCATGCCCAGTTGCTCAAAGGCGATGGCCTTGCTGAGCAGATCGGCGGCCGTTGCTGTCACCACAACCACCGCGAACACTGACCAGGTACCCAGCCGGCCGGCTGAACGGGTGGCAGACGCCGATGATGAAGGTGCGGGCACGGCAGCAGTGGCTTGCAGATCGGGAGCGGCATCCGGGCGTTGGTTCCGCCGCGTGTCACCGGGGCTGCCGGGGCCGAAAACTGGTGGCTTCCCGCTTCTCGGCGCAGCGGATGCAGGTGCTGGCGTAGGGTAACGCCTCGAGCCGCTTTTTGGCGATCACGCCGCCGCACTCCTCGCAGGTGCCGTAGGTCCTCTGCCGAATCCGCTCCAGGGCCTGCTCGACGAGTTCGAGCGTGTCTTCCTCGCTGGCCATCAGCGACAGCGTGAATTCCTGCTCGAACGCGTCTGACCCGATGTCGGCCATATGGACCGGCATGGTCGAGGCATGCCCCGCTTGCTCGTCCCCGCCGCGGCCGAGCGCCGCATCGGCCATGGTGCTGACATCCCCCCGGAGGCGGCTGCGAACCTCCTCCAGCGTCTTGCGGAAAGCCCGCATTTCAGCAGCTTTCATCCCGAGTGTCCTCCGCCTGCGTGCCACGCGACCGCCGGTACGGCATTCTCCGAAACGCCATCGACCGGACGACGCAGAACCTAATCCTGTCCTCCGCAGTGTCAACTCCGCAAAGGAACCCCCCATTGTAGCCGTTTTCAGAGTGGCGAAAACAGGCTGCCGCGAGTATCTTTCTAAGCATGTCGGGGCTCTGCCGTTGCAGGCCTGCTACCGTCACCCGCGGGATCGTGCACCATCCCGCTTGAGTCGCGGTTTCCCTCGTGCCGACGATAGCTGGTGGGCGAACTCGCCGCCGCCCGCCGACAGCCGGAACCGGAGATTGCCGCCGTGGCCGTTGCCGCCCGTACCGACCTCGCCTTTCAGCAGTGCATTGCCCCCGCCTGTGGGGCCACCTTTTCCGTCGATGAGGTGCTGACCAGCTGCCCCGCCTGTGGCAATCTGCTCGACGTCACCTACGACTGGGACCGGCTGCCCGCCCCCACCTCGTTTGAGGTGTTCGAGCGAAAGTGGATGCGGCGGAGCGACCCGCTGGCCTTCAGCGGCGTCTGGCGGTTTCACGACCTGCTGCCCTTCGCCCCCCGCGAGGCGGTGGTGACGATCGGTGAGGGGCAGACGCTGCTGTCGGTCTCTGATGGCGTCGGCGGCTACGTCGGCATGAAGCCGGGCCGGCTGCACCTGCAGTACGAAGG
>CALAZQ010000110.1 GCA_937926325.1 uncultured Planctomycetaceae bacterium
GCCGGATGTTGCGGCGAACCTTGGTCTGGAACACTCGGGCATCCCGCCAGGCAGGGTGCCCCCGGCCAGCCTCGGTAAAGAAGGCCTCGACATCCCGGCCAACCTCACCAGCCAGCCGCGTGCCCGCCTCGTACAGGCAGAGGGCCACCCCCAACAGCCGTAACCGCGGATTGACATGATCGGCCGCCAGCTCGATGGTCTCGAGCAGTTTGCTCAGCCCGTGCAGGGCCAAAAAGTGCGGCTGCAGCGGCAGCAGCACCTCATCGACAGCGGCCATTGCGTTGAGCGACAGCAGGCCGAGTGACGGCGGGCAGTCGATGACCAGAAAGTCGAATGGCAAAGGCAGCGTGACCTGATCCATTCCTGCCGCTGTCGCAGCGGTGCCGCCAAACGCGGGGTCGGCCGCCATTCGCTGCCGCAGGATCGCCTCACGGCCGGGCCGGTTGGCCAGGGCCACCTCGACCGCCGAGAGATCGAGATGCGAGGGCACGACCCAGAGGTTTTCTCCCGCAGGCACCAGGGCTGCCGCCAGCGGCTGGTCTTCAGCCAGCACGTCATAGGCTGAATAAGGGTGCTCGCCCGGGGTCACGCCGACATGCAACGTGGCATGGGCCTGAGGGTCGAGATCGATCAGGCAGACCCGGTGGCCACCGCGGGCCAGGGCGACTGCCAGATTAACCGAGGTGGTCGTCTTGCCGACGCCGCCCTTCTGATTCGCGACTGCAATTGACCGCATTGCCGGAAAGCCTTTCGGGGCAGGAGGCGGCCGCAGCCTTCCCGAGGGGCGGGAACACCGCGGTCGTGATCGAGGCTGGACGATAGCTCCGGCCACCCCGCCGAAAAAAGACCTGTTTCAGCCGGCCGGCTTCAGCCCCGGCACGGTCGCAATATCGGCGGCCGTCGCGGTTGCCGCGACCCATTCCCGCAGCCCCTTCGCCATTTTGCCCAGCCTGACACGTCCCGGCTGGCCGACCACGGTTAGTCGAGCGTCGTCCAGTTCGCTGCCAAAATCGATGGCCAGCAGCGAGCGGCCCCCGCCAGCTGCTGCATCCTGGGCAAACACCAGGGCAACGTCCCACGAGGAGTCGGGAAGCGGGCTGCCTGCAGTGCCGTTCACCCAGACGTAATTGGCATCCTCCACCAGACCACGCCGCAGGTGCACCAGCCCCTTGGCCGCTGAGATATCGACCCGGCGGAAGGCCTGCAGCCGGCCGGTGTGGCTGCTGGCCGGCGGCTGCTTGAGCAGCCAGAGTTCGACCTGCGGAGCCCGTGAGATCCTGCCGGCCGTTTCGACGCCGTAAAAACTCAGGCACCGCCGGGTCTGCTGCCACTGAAACCAAATACCGGTGGCTGCGGCAGCCAGACCAAGGCCGAGCAGACCGACTACCAGCAGCGAACCGGGGTTGGGACGAGCCACGAAATCGACCTGGAATGGGAAAGCGAGCCAGAGGCCATCCAGACACACCGGCACCTCAATGTATACTTTCCCGGGTATTTGCTCCCCACTGTTTTCGCCCTCGATTTTCTTGCAAGGATCGGCCCGATGCCCAACCAGTTCGACCCCTACCGTGAAGCCCTTGTCGTGGAGCAGCAGACTGTCTGGCCCGACGACTACGAGGACTGGTCGGAGGCCGACCGCAGCCGGGTTGAAACGCTGCTGCATGCTGCCCCCGCCGAGGCGGCCGACCTCGACTATGTGCGGCAGCACACCGGATTTGCCCGCGTGATCACGGTGACGCCGGACGACGTCGAACGTGTGGCGGCGACTTGACGTGGACAGGCAGACAATCTCCCTGCGGCTCGACGGCGTTGGTTCCCCGCTCCCCGACCGGTCCTACGCCATCCATGTCGGCAGTGACATCCTGAGGCAACTCGGCCCCCGGTTGGCTGCCGCGGGCTGTCGCCGAACGGTGGTGATCGCCGATGCTGCGGTGGTTGAGCCGCATGCCACCGCCGTCGCGGCTGGCCTGCAACGGGCGGAGGTTGCCGTCGAACTCCTGACCGTGGCGTCGGGCGAAGCATCAAAATCGCTGGCCGAAGCGGGCCGACTCTGGGAGTCGCTCGCGGAACTCGGCGTCGATCGCCAGACGGTGGTTGTCGCCGTCGGTGGCGGCGTGATTGGTGACCTGGCCGGCTTTGTCGCTGCAGGCTTCGCCCGTGGCCTTCCCTGCTGGCAGGTGCCGACCACACTGGTCGCCCAGGTCGACAGCGCGATTGGCGGCAAGACCGGCATCAACCTGGCGGCGGGCAAGAACCTTGTTGGTGCCTTCTGGCAGCCGCGAGGCGTGCTGGCCGACATCGACACCCTCGTCACCCTGCCCGACCGCGAGTTCACCAGCGGGCTGGCCGAGGTGGTGAAGTACGGCATGATTCTCGACGGCGAGTTCTTCGCCTGGCTCGAGACCAATGCCGCCGCCATTGTCGCCCGCGAGCCGGCAGCGATTGTCCACATCGTCCGCCGCTCGGCTGAGCTCAAGGCCCATGTGGTTGAGCGGGACGAGCGGGAACAGACCGGCCTGCGGGCCTGCCTGAACTATGGCCACACCTTCGCCCATGCCTTCGAGACCGCGACCGGCTACGGCACGCTGCTGCACGGCGAGGCGGTGTCCCTCGGCATGGTCGCCGCGGCCCGGCTGGCCTGCGGCCTCGGCCGGATTGACGAGGCGATCGTGGACCGCCAGCAGCGGCTGCTCGAGCAGTTCGGCCTGCCGGTGGTCACCGACAGGCTCGCGGGCATCAGCGACGAGACCCTGCTCGCCATCATGGCGCGAGACAAGAAGACCCTCAACGGCCAGCTGCGGTTCGTCCTGCCCGACCGCATCGGCCAGGTTG
>CALAZQ010000111.1 GCA_937926325.1 uncultured Planctomycetaceae bacterium
TTCTTAGTTGACTTCTTAGTTTATAATTGCACCATGGGATCAATACAGCTCAACATGCATGAGGCAAAGACCCACCTGTCGCGTCACATCAGCGAAATGACCGCTGACGACCGGCTGATCATCTGTAATCGTCACCGCCCCGTGGCGGAACTGCGGTTGTTGCCTCAGCCTCGGAAGGCGGCTCGCTGCATTGGTGTGGCAAAGGGTGAATTCCAGGTTCCCGCAGCGTTTTTTGAGCCGCTGCCGCCTGACATCCTCGAGGCGTTCGCGGGGCAATCATGAGATTGCTGCTCGACACGCACAGCTTTCTCTGGATGCTGACCGATGACCCGGCCTTGTCGCCCCGGGCGCGGGAACTGATGGCTGTGTCCGACAACGAACTTTGGTTGAGCGCAGCATCGGCCTGGGAGATTTCCATCAAGTACGGCCTCGGCAAACTGCCACTGCCAGAAGAACCCGACCGCTATCTTCCCCGAGTGAGAAAACTTTCTGGCGTCGAGTTACTCGCGATCGGCGAAGCCGAGGTCTGCCAGATTCACCGTCTCCCTCAGATTCATCGGGATCCATTCGACCGCCTCCTTGTCGCCCAGGCGAATTGTCACGGGCTCATCATCATCACCGACGACCCAATGATCGCCCGGTATCCGGTCCAGACCGCTTGGTAGGTCGCTGCACATGACATTCAGTCAACCGATCGGCAAGTCCACGCCACTGCCTGCCACCGTCACGGCCGCAGCTGCGGCGGCGACCAGTTGGGATCTGATTATTGTCGGGGCCGGTCCGGCTGGTGGGGCGGCGGCGATTCGCACCGCTCGCGCTGGGCTGCGGGTGCTGCTGCTCGACCGCGACTCCTTTCCAAGGCCGAAGGTCTGCGGCTGCTGCCTCTCACCGCTGGCACTGGCCGAGCTGGACGACCTGAACCTAAAAGCCACCCAGCAGCAACCGGCTTCGCCCCAGGGCGGCTGCCGGATTCCGCTCGGCACCGTGCAACTCATCGCCAACGGCCGGGCAGCCTCGCTGCGGCTGCCGCCAGGGGCGGTCCAGTCGCGTGAAGCACTCGATCCGGCTCTCGTGCGCTCAGCCATCGACGCCGGAGCCGCCTGGCTGCCGCGGACCCGCGTCACCTGCTGCCGACCAACCGCAGCCAGCGTCACCGTCCGCGTCGCGACGGCCGACAGCGGCGACCAGAGCCTCGCTTGTGATCGGCTCGTGCTGGCAGGTGGCCTGGCCGACGCAGTCCGGGTCGAAACGGCGAACGGCAGCCGGCCTGCCGACCGGCGACGACCACCAAACAACCGCATCGGGCTCGGGGCGACGCTGCCGCCGGCAAGCGGCAGCCTGCCGGCGGGCCGGCTGGTGATGGCCGTGGGCCGATCGGGCTACTGCGGGCTGGTGCGACTGGAGGATGGCCGGATAGACCTCGCTGCGGCGGTGATTCCAGCCAGCGTTGCGGCCGCGAAAACCCCCGCAATTGCTGTCGCCGATCTGCTGACTGAGGCGGGTGGTGCAGGGCCCGAACTGGTTGACCGAACGGCGGTCGAGACCGCCGTCATCCGAGCCACGCCGTCGCTCACCCACCGGACACCAGTGGTCGATGCTGGCAGTGATCGGATCTATCGGGTGGGCGATGCCACCGGCTATGTCGAACCGTTCACGGGTGAGGGAATCGGCTGGGCCCTCCATGCCGCCCGCCTGCTGGCGGAGTCGATTCTGGGGCCGACAGGTCAACTGCGGCCACCCGCTGAGGCGGCGGCCCACTACCGCCGGCAGCACCGGCACGGGCTCCGTCAGCGGCACCGGCGTTGCCGTCTCGTGGCGGTCTCGCTGCGGAGCCCACTGCTGGTGGGTGCCGCCGTCAGGGCAGCCGCCCGGTTTCCCGGTGCGGCTGCCGCGTTGGCCCGACTCGCCACCGGTTCGCGGCCGGGTTGAAGGCTGCCGCGGCCGCCATCCTTGGCTTGGCCCGCCCGCTCCGCAGGGTACTCTCGGGCCGACGCTTCGCCCGCAGGTCGCCCCCGCCGATGACACAGCGGTTCCGTCGCTGATATCCTCTAAATGCCCGCAATCCTCGATACCGGGAGAACACGCTGATGCTGCCCCCTTCCAAGAGAACCAGTGATTCCTCGCCCCAACCGCAGCTTGCTGACAACAGTCGGTCGGCGGCGGCGACCGGCCTTCGCGGTCTGCTCACCCGCCGCAACCTGCTGCTTGCCGGTTCCGCCACAGCTGCCGCCATCGCCTCACCCGTCGTGGCCGCCCCCACACCGCCTGCCAGCCGGTCACTGCGAATCGCCCATCTCACCGATCTGCACCTGCAGCCCGAACGGCAGGCGGCCCGGGGCGTCGCCACCTGTCTGGAGCATGTCCATGCCCTCCCCGACCAGGCCGGGGGCGGGGCGGTCGACCTCGTGATCACCGGGGGTGACACCATTATGGACGCTCTGGAAGCAGGCCGCGACCGCACGAAGCTGCAGTGGGATCTCTGGCAGAAAACAAAGGCCGACCATTGCAGCCTCGACGTGCGGAGCGTGATTGGCAACCATGATGTCTGGGGCTGGACCAAGTCGAAGGCGGGGACGACCGGGGCTGAACCGGGCTACGGCAAGGCCTGGGCCTGCGAGGCCTTTGGGCGGGAAGCTCGCTGGGAAAGCTTCGACCGCGGTGGCTGGCACATCGTGCTGCTCGACAGCACCTTCCCGCATCAAGAAAGCTATATTGCCAAACTCGACGAGC
The DNA here is from genome assembly GCA_937926325.1 of uncultured Planctomycetaceae bacterium. GTDB lineage: Bacteria > Planctomycetota > Planctomycetia > Pirellulales > UBA1268 > UBA1268. The sequence goes on from CALAZQ010000111.1 coordinate 2,731, forward strand.
CGCAGTGGGAGTGGCTGGAGCAGGACCTTGGTGCCGTGCCGGCAACGACGCCGATCCTGATCGTCACCCACATCCCGATCCTGTCGATTCACCCCTTGGCCGCCGCCCAGGCCACCGCGGCCGGAACAGCAATTCCGGCGTTCGCGGTGAACGGCAACCTTGTCCATGTCGATCAGGGACGTTTCCAGCAGCTCTTTGCGCGGCACCCAAACGTCAAAGCCTGTCTCAGCGGGCATCTTCACATAGTCGATGACATCACGTACGGCGGGGTCCGTTACCTCTGCAACGGCGCGGTCGCGGCCGGCTGGTGGCGTGGCCTCCACCATGGAACCGACTATGGCTATGCAGTGGTCGATCTCTTTGACGACGGCACCGTCGCCCGTCAGTATGTGCCCTACGGCTGGACCACCCAGGCGTGACTCGTCACCTGGGTGACTGCCAGCTGTCGGTGACTGTCGGGCTTTTTCCACAGCCATCGCCAGGTTGCCGGGAATTTGCCACACTCATGGCATGAGCCTGACCATTCTCGGTATCGGTATTGCAAGCCCGCAGCATGGCATCGCCCAGCGGGACGCGGCCGTGCTGGCGGGCACGCTGGCAGGGAGCGGTGCAACCCGCGAACGAACGCTCTCAGCCATCTATCGGCAGACACAGATCGACCAGCGTGGGTCGGTGCTGCTCGAGCCGCCGGGTGATCAGCCGTTTTTGCAGAGCTTCTTCCCGCCTGCTCTGGATGCCGACGATGCCGGGCCAACAACAGCCGAGCGGATGGCCCGCTATGCCGCCGAGGCCGGCCCCCTGGCGATCACCGCCGCCGAACGGGCCCTCGCCCGGGCGGACGTGACGGCCACTCAGATCACCCACCTGGTCACCTGCTCATGCACCGGCTTCGCGACCCCGGGCGTCGATCTTGAACTCTGCCGGGTGCTCGGCCTGCCGGCCGACGTCGCCCGCACCCACATCGGCTTCATGGGCTGCCACGGGGCGTTCAACGCCCTGCGTGCCGCCGACGCGTTTGCCTCGACCAGCCCCGACGCAGTTGTGCTGGTGGTCTGTGTTGAACTCTGCAGCCTGCACTTCCAATACGGGGCCGCAGCTGATTCGATTGTCGCCAACAGCATCTTTGCCGACGGGGCCGGTGCCGTCGTGGGCCGGTCAGCAACAGCCGCCGATTGCCGGGGCTGGCGGCTGGTCGATCAGTTCTCGGCAGTGGTACCAGACACCGCCGACCAGATGGGCTGGACCATCGGTGACCACGGCTTTGCGATGACGCTCTCCGCGGAGGTGCCCGGCAGCATCGCCGGCCCCTTGCCCGGCCTCATCGACACGCTGCTTGCGCGGCGGAGCCTCAGCCGAACCGATGTCACCCACTGGGCGGTCCACCCCGGTGGTCCGCGGGTACTGTCGGCGGTCGAGGCTGCCCTCGGCCTGAGCCCTGCCTGCCTGGCAGCCTCACGAGGCGTCCTCGCCGAGCACGGCAACATGTCGAGCAGCACGATCCTGTTTATTCTCGAGCGGCTGTTCGCCGCCGAGGGCCAGCCGAGCCGACGCAACACAGCAGCGGCTGAGACCTGCATGGCGATGGCGTTCGGGCCCGGCCTGACGGCTGAACTGGCACTGTTTGTCGCAGGCGACTGACCGGCCTCCTTCAGGCCTCATACAGCACTGGATTGAGCGGGTCGTCCATGATCTCGCCGACCGCGGTCGAAGGCGTCCACTTTTCGTGATCAAGCTGCTGGTTGGGGTTCTTCGGCTCGGCCAGCCGCATGTCGATGTCCATGTAGATCACCGTGTGGACCTTGCGTGGCTGGTCGGTCGTGTTCGGCCCGGCCCGGTGGAGGGTCCAACCAAGGTGAAAGGAGACGTCGCCCAAGGCATAGGGCTCGGTCACCTCGACGACGCCTTGCTGCCGGATCTCGTCTCGGATCAGCTGCTCTGACTCATCGGAGATGGCCAGGTCACGACCGATCCGCTTGCGGTGGCTGCCCCGGCCAAACGCCAACGGTCCTTGTTCCAGCGGCACGGCGTGCAGGGGAACCCAGGCCGTCACCGACAGGCTGCTGGCCATCGGCCAATACTGTTGGTCGGCATGCCAGGGCGTGAAGCCTCCTGACGGCTCTTTGTAGAGAGACTGGTCATGCCAGAGCCGGACGCCGCGGGTGCCCAGCAGTGTTGCCGCGATTCCCGCCAACCTTCGCGAAAATGTGAGCCGCTTAGCCTCCTGCCCCTTCTCCCAGAGATTGCCAACCTGAATAAATGCTTTTGAGTAGGTATCACGGTCGGCCATGGCCGTGTTGGCCTGTGGGTTGTTGGCCAGGGTCAGCGCTGTGATTTCCCGTTCAAAGTAGCAGAGGGTTTCGGCATCAAAGACATTTGCAAGTTTGATGAAGCCGTCTTCGCGGAACTGCTCCTGCTGCGCGGTGGTGACGGTGTAGGGCTCGTCCAGCAACGGACACGCGGGGCGATTCGCCGATGAAACAAGATCGGACATGCGAGAGGTCTCCTCCGTGCATTGTGCAATGCTACCACCTGGCGAATTGGAGCGAGTAGCAAGACTTCTTTGAAAGAGTACTCAATTTTTCTGGCAGTACCACATCGCACAATGCTCACCATTTGACGGTGCCCCCAACTTGGTACGAACTGGTTTTTTTAACCGAACGATAGATGTGAGTGCAGTCCTCCCATCCGTCCTTTGATCACGGCTATGGCTAACGATGAGCCCAGTCGCCGCAACTCTGCAGTTCCAGGTCCAGGCCCAGCAAAACCATTCGGCTGGGGAAGTACAGCCGCCCGATATGTGCCCCGAAAAATGACTTCTCAGGCTGGCGAGCTCAGCCTTTCTAGCGAGGCAATTTTAAGAAAAGGGGCTTTTTTCTTGCGAACATCGAAAGTCTGACCTAGGGTAACAATGGGAAAAATAGAAACTCACCCAATTGATGATCCAGCAGCTCGAATTCACATGCGTGGCTTTCTAACGCCATCGTGCGATGAAAGACATCACCCGTTTGCCTCGAGGATCAGTTCATGCCTCCTTTTCAACGCTTCGATTCTATTCTCTTTGGTTCAAAAAAGGGACAGACCCGCGTCACTCGGCAAAAACGCAGCCGCCGAGCCTTGAAGAAAACGCACGAATGCTCTCTTGAGCGCCTTGAGCCTCGTATTGCGTTGGACGCAACTGGTGTGACGCAAATACAACGACCACCCCTCCAACAGTCCCACGCCATCTACCTGTACGCAGGAAATCCAGACTCAGCCGGTCCCTTGCCAGTCCAACTTGGCAAAAGCGACGTCATTGGGTCAGAGGCCAATAGCTTTGTTGTCACCCATGTCACGAACGGCATAGTCGAAAAGTGGGACGATCTGAAGCAAGAGTGGCGCGATGTTTCAACCAAACCAACCAGTTCCAATCCAATGGAACTCCTGCGTCTCCTCAAGGACAGACATATCGAAAGCGACGACCTGCTACGGTGGGTGCCTGCCGCCAACACAAGCACTCTTTCACCAATAGCGGCATTTAAAACACTCCCGTGGAACACGGCAGAAGGTCCAACGGAATCTGACTGTCCCGGAACAACCGTCTTCCAAGTAAGCAGTAGCGTTCAGGCACTAGGAGCGGCTGGAGGCCCAACTCCAGAATCGATCGCCGCCCAGACGACTGAGACGACTTGCGACTGTGGCTGCCCCACACCACCACCCCTCGAAAACCTTCAGGCTCAAGAGGTGTCAGGGGGGGCGATCAAGGTCTCTTGGGACAAGTCCCACAACAGCAACATCGAACTTCTCGAGACAATCAAGCTCAAGGCACCTGACGGGACTCGGTTCGAAGCAAGTGACCTTGTATGGCATGACGGCCTTCAAAGATTTTTCGCAGTCTCAGACGACGGCGGCTACCTTGCAACGTTTGAATATGACGGCACCGGGATCACTGGGGATGATGTTGTTCAACAGTACTGGGACTTGACGTCCCAACTCAGAGAAAAATTGGGCGATACGTGGACAGATAATGCGCAAAGTTTCGAGGGACTCACGTTCAAAAATTCTGACTCACTGACTGATATGGTGATCTACATTGGCACGGAATTTGAATCGGATACCAACAATCGAATTATTGAATTCGATTTCACCGGATCATTCGATCCTGAAACCGGCACATGGTTAGGAGCCAGCGGTTTGATTAAGAACGTCTTTGACTTAGAGGAGGTCATGCCGGGCGCAGACGACGACAACAACAAAAAAGCTGGGCTTGAGGCACTCACGTTTGTGCCCGACACAACAGGTGGGGTCTTCTATGTTGGTCAGCAGTACGACGGCGCGATTCTTAAGCTCAAGCTCAACAGCGAAACCGGAGCCGTCGAGAAAGTGGGCACGGTAATATTTGAGGACCTGCCCCGGGTCAACGGGTTCGTTGACCTTTCTGCAATGCAGTACCTGAAAATAGACGGTGATCCCTATCTTCTTACGCTGTTTGGAGAAGGCTATAACGACGGAGACACCGATTACAAGGGCAATGACACGCCCGTTCGCATATCAATCTCCAAACTTACCGATTTGGAAGAATTTGAAACGAAAGCAAAAAAGGGAATCAGCTGGGCCCAGCAAGGGGATCGGGTAAAGGAAGATTGGCCGTCTCTTTTTGGTATCGACTCACAAGGCAATCTCAATGAAGCCTACGGGATGCAAGGACCAGAAGGGATCGCCTATTTCACTCACAACGGTGAACCTCGACTTGCGATTGGTAGTGATCCTGGAAAGTATCAGACACTTGACGGCGAACGCATTGGACATGTGAAAGTTTTTGGTGGAATTGATTTCAGCAAGCCTCAGGTGACGTATGTTACTAAGATCAGTGATGAGGCTGGGAACACTGCGGTCTACCCTCTGGGGCTACAAGCCCTTGCGGAGCATCAGGGGGGATACGGCCAGACCTTCACTACAGAGGTCCGGGCACTCGGCACATTAGCTGATGGGACAACTGGCCAACTTGCCGCACTCGGCGCAACCCAAATCACAACATCAAAGATTAAGACAACTATTGTTATCCGGCATGCCCAAGATAACGGGAGTACCAATCGCGACGAAGAACTTCGAGAACACGGCGTGATAAAACAAGATGAATCGTACATCGCGAAGCTCCCTGATTCTGGAAATATCCACTACCTACTGCCTAATGAATCGGACAAGGTCGAACACAACGGGTCGCCACTCGGCATAGAATCCAATTCGGAATTGAAAGACGAGGGGTGGCGGCAAGCCAACAGTTATTCAACGGTACTGCCAGCTTTAACTGATAAACTTGCCGCTGAGCCTATCAGCCGAATTATGATTGACTCCTACTGGCGGGCAAATGATTTGGGGCATGGCACATCGAACCCAATCGACACCGCGCTTCCTTTCATTATCCAAACGGCATCGTCGACGCCTGGCCTGCAGGTAGACCTGGTGCCATATACAGATGGCCAGCAAGTAGATAAGGACCCTTGGCATAACCTCTATGTTTCATCTCCTGAGATCGTAGGAGTTAGCGACAGTAGCGACGTGGGGTCCGTTCTTATCGTCTCAACTGGGCAGGGGATTTACGGGAAGGAAAAAAAAGTAGGCTTTACGTTTGAGAACTCTATTCTCGACGATCTTTCTCAGAAATATGGGCTTACAGGTGACCTGGAGGCCTACGTGAGTAAAAACCCAACCGCCAAGGGCGTTACCATTTACGTTTTTGGAGACCTCGATCAGAACGCAAGTAATGGCAACGAGATGTATGTTTATAACCACGAGTGGGAGGAGAAGACATTCAGCGATGTGATTGCCCAGTTTAGTTGAATCACTCTAGAGCCAAGCGAAACGTAACCCCTTCTTTTGTCCGATAGTGGGTCACGGTTTCGTATCACCTAGCCGCAGTACGAGTTGGCCTAAACCTCGTCTGGCATTGAACTTGCCATAGTTCGACAGGAGCGAGAACTTTTTTTCGCTATCGACCATGTGGACGACGATTCCCGTGCCACCATGAATAACGCCTGAATGCCCCCATCCAATGCTCTCACCGATGCGAAACTTGCAAAGCCCCAGTCCGTATCCAATCCACTCAAGCTCACCGTAAGGTTTGCCCCGAGACAACGTCTCGGTCGAATGCGAACTGGCTGTTGTCATCATCGTTAAGTGATGATCATCAAGAACTTTGCCGGACATTATAGCCGATATCCACTTGGCAAGATCTGCCGATGTCGAGACGATCGCCCCGGCAGCCCAAGCCACTTTCCAGTCGGCTTTTTCAGCCTCAACTCGATTGAGTCTGAAGCCCTCTTTGCGAGCACATGCCGGATTTTCGAAATAGTTGCAGCTTGGTTCATATCCGCTGACTGTGCTCGTACGGGGCGTGCCTGTCCATACATACGTATGGTCCAGTTTCAGGGGCTTGAAAAACCGCCGCGTGATCAGGTCTTCCCACGTGGATGACGTCACCTCCTCCGCGATTAGTCCAAGGATGGTGTAGTTGGTATTGCTGTACTTCCAACGCGTCCCGGCTTGGAAATCTGGCTCTCGATTCAAAACATGACGGATCGATTCTCGCGGGCTATCTGCCGGATCGTGGGCTGGGAGAGAGACAAAGTCTGGTATTCCACTGGTGTGCCTTAGAAGCATTTCAACGGTCACGTCTTTCCCGTAAGCAAAGCCATCGATCCACCTGCTCATCGGATCCTGAAGCGACAGTTTTCCCTCCTGCGAAAGCTGTAAGATCAAGGCAGCGGTGAACGTCTTCGTGATACTGCCTATATGAAATCCACTCTCCGCATTGAGCCTTTTTTCTGCTGCGATGTCAGCGAACCCTGAGGTCACGGTGACTACGCCAGCTTCTGGGCCTGCTGCAGTAATCAAGGTCGCTGTGATTCCTGGAATAGCTCCACCCCGGGGCTCGCCACCAGAGGAACGTAGTTCTTCGACTGTCTTTTTGAGCAGCGTTCGCGTCGGTTCATCGCGAGAGGCTCGTTCGCTGGGTGGTTGGGCAAAACATTCCGGGCGAACGCTCGGAGTTTCGAAAAGCGGGTGCAGAAGCATGAAGGGCAGCAGATAGCGAAGGCGCCAGCCCCTATTCTCGTTAGACGTCCATTGCTTGCTGGGCCTAAACGTTGCCATGCGGTGGTCTCCCATGAGTCTGCCAGAGGAAATGATGATGCGTATCCATTGCATCCGCTTTTCAACTTCACAACAGCCCGATGATTTCACCGCAGGTTCTAGCAGAAAGTCAAAGAACCACCCCTGATGCTTCGTCTTCTGCCTGATCAGGGAGCAAATGAAAGATTCACGCCAACCGCTGCCAGAGAGCACTCATCGTGGTCATCGATTCGTTGAAAAGCGGTGGACGCGGACGGGATTATTTCCCCAAGTTCGAGGTATTCAAAAAGGCCTTCTAATCCCTTCACGGCGAACATCATTCCGATATCTCAAGTGTTGAAAACCATTGGCCCGGACGCCCAACGCCAAATTCAAAAGCGTTGAGCAGGCGATGGATTGGTGCTTCATCCTGTCAACAACTGGGTAGGCCGGCGAAGAGCATCGCGGAATGAGCGTCTACCATGTCCCAAGTGTCCCTCCTGCTGCGTGCAGGCTTTTGCAGTTAAAACAGCATGAAACTGGCAGAATTTCTATCCGCGTCTGCCGCGGATTGCCTTTCCTGGATGGTCTTCTTTAAATGAGTTGTCAGGGGCATTGCGGCAGAGTAACTGCAAACGGACCAGCGGCCGGATTTATTTCCGGCGGGCCCACCGTCAATCGGTTGCTCTCCTGTTTAGGAAGCGTGGCTGATTATGCCCTCACTGAGCCGCCTTTTGCTGACACTGTGTCACACACAACACCACCACGCTGATCCAACGCCGTCGCTACGGCGACCAAAGTCCTGCCGCTATTTCTATCAGCCTCAAGCAGAGCACCTTGAGCCAAAACTGCTGCTGGCGGTCCTTGCTGCGGAGAACCCGGCAGACACCACGACTGATACCTTCGCTGCAGAAACAACGACAGTCGAACAGACGACACTCCTGCTCACGCCGACGAGTTCTGACTCTGTAACCTGGGGAATGGGCCTCACCGATCCTGGCCAGCCGTCTGCCTGGGACATCACCGGCATGCCGCTCGGTGAATTTCACAGCAGGCTGAATTTTGTGAAGCGGGCGACGGTCGACCCGCTGCTCGCTCCGGGGAACCCCAACTTCTGGCACGCACACGACTTTTTCGTCAATCCCTCAATCGATGAGAACTCAACACTTGCCAGTCTTATGGCGGCGGGTGACTCAGCGGCGGCTCCAGCAAGCAACCGGTCGGTCTATTGGGTGCCCAGCCTGTTTGACCAAACGACTGGTCGCTACGTCGATCCACTCGACAGCTCGATCGCCTACTACTCGGTCCAGAAGCCGCTAGAGCCGTCGAAGATCGTCGCTATGCCAGCAGGGCTGTCGATCATCGCTGGCAACGCCATGCCATCTGCACGACAGCCGACAGAGTATGTCTTCTGGAACTACATCGGCACCACGACCCAATACGACCACATTCCGCAGGGAGACGAATGGCAGGATCTGCCGCTCCAAGCTGTCGTAATGTTTCCTCAGTTTTGGAATGGCGAAAGCCTTACCGGAAGCAACTTCAAAGACCACATGGCCTACGACCGGGGAGGTGATGGTGGCCCGAGTAGCCACCCCTTCCTGCTCCCTGAACTCCAGCTGCAAATCCATTACGGCCGGATTCCCCGCGACGCAAACCTCGCCCTGAGCTCAGACGTAATGACCGCCGATCAGCCTGACTATGCTCCTGGCTGGAGCATGCATGCCGACTTCATTCATACACCCTGGCCCGAGCGGGATGCCGACGGAAATCTCTATGACGGGTTCGAGAGAAGGGTCAATGACTCCCTCCGCTGGCCCACCGTCGCCGGCACCGACGGAAATGCTGCTCGGCCAAACCCGATGGGGCTTGACCAGCCTTTCACCCCGGTCCCGATTGACCTCAACCCGGTACTGCCCGGCAGTGGCGAGCAGCTTCCACCCCCAAGCACCCCGCCAGCCGACCAACCGACTGAACCACCTGTGAGCACGCCGACAATGGGTCCCATGCCCCGGGTGCCCGGCTCACCGGCAACACCGCTGCCGCCTCGTCTGCGACTCCCGCCTGAACCGCCAGCCCCCGTGCCGAATGGTCCTGAACTGCAATTGGCCTGGCCAACACCTGAAGTGGTGATGCTGACCGGCGTTGAAGTTGGCATCTACGGCACCGTTACCGATTCGGACGGGGTCGCGGAGATACGGCTGGCCCTGAAACATGAAAGTGGTAGCTATCTACGGCCAGACGGGAGCTTTGGCGGTCTGGCATGGCATACGGGGCAGATTGTTGCCGCTGACGGCCACTGGCGGCTTGTTATCGCGCCGCCTGTTCCCGGAGCGTACACGCTGACGGTCGTCGCTACCGACACCACCGGCGCCACAAGGAGCACCGAAACCAGCTTT